>JAEVYR010000614.1 GCA_023392645.1 Chloroflexota bacterium
CGTACACCCCGGGGACGGGGAAGCCGCCCGGGGGCCCCTCCTACTCTAGGATCCCCGGGAGCTTGAGCTGGTGCTCCTTCGCGCAGGCGATGGCCTCTTCGTAGCCGGCGTCGGCGTGGCGCATGACGCCGGTGGCCGGGTCGTTCCAGAGGACGCGGCCGATGCGGGCGGCCGCCTCGTCGGTCCCGTCGCAGACGATGACCATGCCGGCGTGCTGCGAGAAGCCCATGCCGACGCCGCCGCCGTGGAGGAGCGAAACCCAGGACGCGCCAGAGGCGGTGTTCAGCAGCGCATTGAGCAGCGGCCAGTCGGAGACGGCGTCGGAGCCGTCCTGCATCGCCTCGGTCTCGCGGTTGGGGCTCGCGACGGAGCCCGAGTCGAGGTGGTCGCGACCGATCACGACCGGCGCCTTGAGCTCGCCGGATTTCACCATTTCATTGAAGGCGAGGCCGAGCCGGTCGCGGTCACCGAGACCGACCCAGCAGATCCGCGCCGGCAGCCCCTGGAAGTGGATCCGCTCGCGGGCCATGTCGAGCCAGCGATGCAGGTGCGGGTCGTCGGGGATGAGCTCCTTGACCTTCGCGTCGGTCTTGTAGATGTCCTCCGGGTCGCCGGAGAGCGCGACCCAGCGGAACGGACCGACACCACGGCAGAAGAGCGGCCGGATGTAGGCCGGCACGAAGCCGGGGAAGTCGAACGCGTCCTTCACCCCCTCCTCGAACGCCACCTGGCGAATGTTGTTGCCGTAGTCGACGGTGGGGATGCCCATGCGATGGAAATCGAGCATCGCGCGGACCTGCCTGGCCATCGAGGCGCGCGCCGGCATCGCCACCTCTTCAGGATCCTGCTGCTGGACGCGCTGCCACTGCTCGACCGTCCAGCCCATCGGCAGGTATCCGTGGGCCGGGTCGTGAGCGGAGGTCTGGTCGGTGACAGCGTCGGGGCGAACGCCGCGCTCCACGAGCTCCGGGTAGATCTCGGCGGCGTTGCCGAGCAGCGCGACGGAGATCGCCTTGCCGCTCGCTTTGGCCTCGTCGAGGATCGCGAGGGCGTGATCGAGGTCGCGCGCCTGGGAGTCGACATAGCCGGTGCGCAGGCGCATGTCGATGCGACTCTGCTGGCACTCGACGGCGAGCATCGAGGCGCCGGCCATCGTCGCGGCGAGCGGCTGGGCGCCGCCCATGCCGCCGAGACCGGCGGTGAGGATCCATTTGCCGGACCAGTCGCCGTCGTAGTGCTGGCGGCCCATCTCGACGAAGGTCTCGTAGGTGCCCTGCACGATGCCCTGGCTGCCGATGTAGATCCACGAGCCGGCCGTCATCTGGCCGTACATCATCAGCCCCTTGCGATCGAGCTCGTTGAAGTGCTCCCACGTCGCCCAGTGAGGCACGAGGTTGGAATTGGCGATCAGCACGCGCGGGGCGTCGGCGTGGGTGCGGAAGACGCCGACCGGCTTGCCGGACTGGATGAGCAGCGTCTCGTCGCCTTCGAGCCGCCGAAGGGTGTCGACGATGGTGTGGAAATCCTTCCAGCTGCGGGCGGCCTTGCCGATGCCGCCGTAGACGACGAGATCCTCGGGACGCTCGGCGACGTCGGGATCGAGGTTGTTCATCAGCATGCGCAGCGGCGCTTCGGTGAGCCAGCTCTTCGCGCTCAGCTCGGAGCCGGTCGGGGCGTGGATGACGGGGGCGTCCGGGGTGGTCATGGCGGGGATACCTCATGGGATATGTCGGGTCGAATCGGAAGGCCGCCACGGGGCAGTACGCATCTCCGGATACAGGACCCGGGCCTACAGCGGTGCGATCAGGACGTCGCCAGAATCGACGGAAGTGCGACGTCGACGGCGGCGATGACGGCGCCGGAGCGGACAAGTCCCGTCGCCGCGGCTATGTCCGGGTGGAAGTAGCGGTCGTCCTCCAGATGCGGCACCTCCGACCGCACGATGCGGCGCACCGCCTCCAGCGACGCGCTCGACGTGAGCGGCTCGTGGAAGTCGCACCCTTGCGCGGCGGCGAGCAGCTCGATCGCGATCACGCCGGACGCGTTGTCGACCATCGGCAACAGGCGGCATGCCCCGTGGGCGGCCATCGAGACGTGATCCTCCTGGTTGGCCGAGGTCGGGATCGAATCGACGCTGGCCGGATGCGCCCGCTGCTTGTTCTCCGACACGAGCGCGGCGGCGGTGACCTGCGGGATCATGAAACCGGAGTTCAGGCCCGGCTTCGGCGTGAGGAAGGCGGGCAGGCCGGAGAGCGCGGGATCTGTCAGCAGCGCGATCCGCCGCTCGGCGAGCGAGCCGATCTCGCAAATGGCCAGCGCGATCATGTCGGCGGCGAAGGCCACCGGCTCGGCGTGGAAATTGCCGCCGGAGAGCGCCTCGCCGGCGTCTGGGAAGATGAGCGGGTTGTCGGTGACGCCGTTTGCCTCGACCTCCAGCGTCGCGGCCGCCTGGCGAAGCAGGTCGAGCGCGGCGCCCATCACCTGCGGCTGGCAGCGGAGGCTGTACGGGTCCTGGATGCGCGGGTCGCCGGTGCGGTGCGACTCGCGGATGGCACTGCCGGTCATCAGCGCGCGGAGGGCGTCGGCCGTCTCGATCTGACCGCGATGGCGGCGCAGCGCGTGGATGCGTTGGTCGAAGGGTGTGTCGGAGCCGCGGGCGGCCTCGGTGCTGAGGGCGCCGGTGACCAGCGCCGAACGAAAGAGCCGATCGGTCTCGAACAATCCGGCGAGCGCGTTTGCCGTCGAGAACTGGGTGCCGTTGAGCAGCGCCAGCCCCTCTTTCGGAC
>JAEVYR010000066.1 GCA_023392645.1 Chloroflexota bacterium
GACCAAGGCATTCGGCAACAACGTGAGCTTCTCGCACAAGAAGACCAACCGCGACTTCCGTCCGAACGTGCAGCGCAAGCGGATCATGATCGACGGCGTGAACCTGCGGCTCAACGTGTGCACGCGCTGCATGCGCACGCTCGGCAAGTCCGGCAAGGCGGCGTAGTCGCCAGCACCCAACTCGTGACAGGCAAGCCCCCGGCCAATCGCCCGGGGGCTTCTGTTTGCTCACGTGTCTCCGGAACAGCAGGCAATTTATGGCAGGAATCATGCTACGCTTGCTGCGATCTCGCGTTTCGATTCGCATTCCAGGAGGCAAGGGACCATGGTTGCTCATGTAGGCAAGCGTCTGGCGATCTTCGGAACCGTCGCGTTGCTCTGCCTGATCGGATTCGCGCCCGCCGCGGCGCAGGACGTCACGCCCACCGTTGGCGATATCGTGGTCGACAGCTTCGACTGCGACACGGGCGTGGTGAATTTCCACGTGCCGGTCACCGATCTGCCTCGCGCGCCGGCCGACGTGAATCCGGCGCTTGGCTACTTCGCCACCGCGACCTATGAGCAGGGAAGCTCCGGGTTCGTCACACATGGGTACAACCCCGCGGCGGAGGAAAGCCCCTACACGGGCGACGTTGCCCTCAGCCTGACCGTGCCCCTGGATGGCGCCGATGCGATGGAGGTCGCGTCAGGACCGCTCCAGTCCATTGAAATTTCGGTCAGCGTGGGCACGAGCGACGGCTCCGGTCCGACCGACACCAGCAGGACGACCTACGACGTCGACTGCGGTGGCGATGACGAAGGTGCCTCGCCGCCTGCGTCCGGAGACGGCTCCGGCGAGACCGTGCAGTTGCCCAGCACGGGGACAGGCATGGCGGACGAGGGTACAAACGCTGCCGCGATTGTCACGATGATGAGCGGCGTCGCACTGCTTCTTTGCGCTGTGGCTCTCCGTCTCCGTCGCCAGGCATAGCTGCTCGTCGCGCGCATCGACTGGCAGTTCATGTTCAACGGCCCGCGTCATGTGACGCGGGCCGTTGGCGTCACCGCTCGTGCCCAGCGGGGGTTGCTCCGTCACGGTTCAGCGCGGTTCGGGCCACGAGCCGCGATGTCCTCGGCATGTGCAGCCTGGGACTACGCGATCTCCTCCAGCGCGGCGACGATTTCGGCGCGGACCTCGGCATCGGGCTCGGCCCGACGAGCGGCGTCGAGGGCACGACGTGCGGTGCTGACATCGTGCTTCGCCAGCCGGCCGAGCGCCCAGGCGGCGTGGCCGCGCACCAGCGGCTCATCATGCGAAGCGATCGCTTCGGCGAGCGCCGGCATGTCGCTGCCGTCGCCGGTGTTGCCGAGCGCGATCGCCGCGTTCCGGGCAAGTCCCCGGCGCTTCGTGCGCGGCACCGGTGTGCCGAAGTAGGATGCGCCGAACTCCGTGTCGGTCATCCGCAGCAGCCAGTGCAGCGACGGGAAGGCGTTGGCGAGGGTCGCCGGCGCCATCTCTGCGTCGTCGGTCACCTTGGCCGCCTTCGTGTACGGGCAGACATTCTGGCAGACATCGCAGCCGTAGACCCAGTCGCCCATCTTCGGTCGCAGATCGCGCGGGATCCAGCCACGCTCCTCGATCGTCAGGAAGGAGATGCACGTCGGCGCGTTGACGGTGTAGGCGTCGACGATGGCGCCGGTCGGACATCGATCCAGGCAGATGCGACAGTTGCCACAGTTCCAGTCGAGCGGCGCGTCGGGCATCAGCGGAATATCGAGCACCAGCTCGCCCAGCAGCACCCATGAGCCGTGCCCCGGCACGATGATGCAGGAGTGCTTGCCATACCAACCAAGCCCGGAGCGTGCGGCGACGGCGCGCTCCATCACCCGGGCCGTGTCGACGAGGAAGCGCGCCTCGATGGCGTGGCCGAGGGTCGCCTCGAGGTCGGCGTGGAGCGCCTTCATCCGCTTCTTGATCACGCGGTGGTAGTCGCGCCCCCAGGCGTAGCGGGAGATGCGGCCCCGGCGGACGCCGTCGTCGGGTTTCTCGACCTGCCCCGACCAGTAGGTCAGCCCGACCGACAGGATCGATTTCGCGGTCGAGTGGAGGTTGCGGATGTCTTCGGAGACATCGACGCGATCGTGGGTGAACCAATCCATACCGGCGAGGTGCCCGGCGTCGAGGCGATCGTGGAGCACGGCGGCGGCTTCCGGGAACGGATCGACGCTGGTGACCGCGCTGACGGAGAGACCATGGTCGGCGGCGGTCTTCTTCACCCACGCGGTCGTGCGCTGAAGCGCGGCGTCGTCGGGGATCGGCACGGGGCGGATGGGGATGACGGAATCGGCGTTCATGGGGTCAGTATAGGTTGCTGGTGGGAAGAGACCTCGTAGCGACGACCTGGCGGCCTCACAAACGGCCGGCACTACGGGTTGGCCGCCACCAGGCGCTCTACCTCATCCAGCGTCGGCAGGGCGGTCTGGGCGCCGATGTCGCGGGTGCTGAGCGCGCCAACGGCGTTGGCGAAGCGGCACGTCTCGGGCCACGGTCGCCGGCGCGCCATCCCCCAGGCGATGCCCGCCGCGAAGGCATCGCCGGCACCGATCGTGTCCCGCGTCGCGACCCGGAATCCTTCGACGTACCCATGATCGTGCTCGGTGATCCAGAGGCAGCCGTCCGCGCCGAGCGTGACGACCGCGCAGCGCAGTTGGCTGCCCGACATGTGCTGCTGAACCACCTCGATCAACTCGCCCTCGGAGCCGACGTTGAGCAGCTCCTCGTACTGCGCCCGCGTGCCGGTGATCGTGTCGAACCGAAACGCGACTTCGACTGCGTCCGGTTCGCCATTGTCGACGATGTAGGTGATCGGCCCGAGCAGCCGTACATTCGGCCGGGTGTGAGCCGGAAGATCGGTCAGGAAGCGCCGCAGCGGCTCATCGGCCATGTCGAGCACGACGACGTCGTGGTCGAAGATCGCGTGGATGTCGAGGCGGTCGCCCTTCCGAATCATCGCGCCCTTTTGCCAAAGGATCGTCCGCTCGCCGCTGGCGGCGTCGAGGAGGATCCACGAAGCGTCGGTCGGTCCGTCGGTGACGGTGATGCCGCTCGTCTCGATGCCTTCGCGGTCCAGCGCGGCGATCAACTCGCGTCCCTCGGAATCGTCGCCGACGAGTGCGCGCAGCGTCACCCGCTCGCCGAGCCGGTTCAGGGCGACGGCGGTGTTGGCTGTCGTGCCGCCGGGCGATTCGGTCACGCGCGAGATCACGGCCGAGCCGCCCGGTTCGGGAATCCGGTCCAGGTGGAGGATACGATCGTGGTCGATCAGCCCGACCAGCGCGATGCTCGCCATCGGTCAGGCGTTCGCCAGCGCGCGCTGGTAGGCCAGGTCGCCGCCGATGACGGTGCCGGTCACGGGGATTTGATCGATCTCGCTCGGGGCGACGTCGCCCGGGTGCCGCGCGAGGATGGTGAAATCGGCCAGCATGCCGGGCCGGATCGCGCCGACACGATCTTCGGCGAAACCGGCAAACGCGCCGTGGACGGTGTAGTTGCGGATCGCCTCGTCGGCGGTGATCGCCTCGCCCGGGGCGTACTCGGTGCCGCGATCGGTGCGCTCCTCGACCGACGCCTGGATCGACTTCAGGGGCTCGTAGGCCGAGACCGGGCAATCAGAGGAGAACACCAGCGGCAGCCCGGCGTCGAGCAGCGAGCGGAACGGGTAGGTGAGGGCGGTTCGATCTCGGCCGAGATGACGAATGAAACCGTCGCCGTACTCGCGGATGAAGATCGGCTGGGAGATCGGCAGCACCCGCTGGCTGACGAGGCGCTCGATCAGGTCGGGCCGAAGGATGCCGCAATGCTCGATGCGGTGGCGGGTGTCGTCGCGCGGCAGCGCGTCTTGCGCGCGCCGGTAAGCGTCGAGGCACATCTCGATCGCCCGGTCGCCGATGGCGTGAATCGCGACCTGCCAGCCGTGCTCGTGGCCGTCGCGGACGATCGCGTCGAGTTCGTCCTGCGGCATCATCTCCATGCCGAGGTTGTCCGGGTTGGGGTCTTCGAGGAATGGCTGGCTGACCGCAGCGGTGCGGCCGATCAGCGAGCCGTCCGAGAACAGCTTGAGCGGGCCGATGCGAAGGCGATCGTCGCCGTAGCCGGTGCGCAGGCCGGTGTCGCGGAAGGCGGGATACATCGAGCGGCCGACCATCATCGTGGTGCGGATTGGGTTGGCGGCGCGCTCGCGCCAGAGCTGGTGCGCGCGGACCTCTTCCCAGGAGTTGACCCCCGCCGTGTGGCTGGACGTGCAGCCGGCGGCGACGTAGCGATCGTGGCACGCCTGGAGGGCGTCGACCATCTCCTCGACGGTTGTCTCGGGAATCACGCGGCGGATGAGCTGCTGCGAGGTTTCCAGCAGGAGGCCGGTGGCCTCGCCGCTCGTGTCCCGCACGATCTCGCCGCCCTGCGGGTTTTCGGTGGTCGCGTCGATGCCGGCTGCCTGGATCGCGCGGGTGTTCGCGACCGCGAGATGCCCCGAGCCGTTGACGACGAAGACCGGATGATCGGTCGAGCCGCGATCGAGGTCATGCCGGTCGGGATGGTGCTTTTCGGCGAGCTGGTTGTCGTCGTAGCCGCGAGCGAGGATCCACGCGCCAGGGGGAGTCGTCCCGG
>JAEVYR010000095.1 GCA_023392645.1 Chloroflexota bacterium
ACCCAAAGGTGTCCGTGCGTCGACGGTACATTGGCGAAATGCTATACTGAGGAAGCGTAATTGATCTCTTGTGATCAAACGTGGGCCACTGCCCACGTTTCTTGGTGTTCACGGGCGGTCATGATCGGCGCCGTCGATTTGGGGCCACGAGCGGTACGCGGCCGTGGTGCGTCGGCGACGGACACCCGTGAATGAGTCGACAAGTGAAGAAGAGGAGGTGCGCGGCATGAAAAGTGACCTGTACACCGCAATCGCGCAGATTGCGGCGGAGCGGGGAATCCCTCGGGATGCCGTGCTGGCGTCGGTGCAGGAAGCCCTGACGTCCGTTTACAAGAAGCACGCCAATACCGAAGAGAACGTCCGCGTGGAGCTCGACTCCGCGGCCGGCGAGATGCTGGTGATCGTCGTCAAGACGGTCGTCGATGAGGTGGAAGACCCCGACACGGAAATGTCCGTTGCCGAGGCGCAGAAGTACCTCCCGGGCGCGCAGGCTGGCGACGTGCTGCGCATGCAAAAGATCCCGGAGAACTTCGGCCGCATCGCCGCCCAGACGGTGAAGCAGGTCGTGCATTCCCGGATTCGCGATTTCGAGCGCGAGAATGTCTACCGCGAGTACAAGGACAAGGAAGGCGAGGTGCTCAACGGCGTCGTCCAACGCGCCGACAGTCGCGCCGTGATCATCGAGCTCGGCAAGGCCGAGGCGGTGATGCCGGCTCGCGAGCAGGTGCCGAACGAGCGCTATCGCACCAATCAGCGCGTCAAGGTGCTGCTGACCGAGGTCAACAGCCACTCGCGTGGCCCGCAACTGATCGTCAGTCGCTCCGATCCGCGCCTGATTCGACGGCTCTTCGAGCAGGAAGTGCCGGAGATCCAGAGTGGCGCGGTCGAGATCATGGAGATCGCCCGTGAGCCGGGCCTGCGCTCCAAGGTCGCGGTGGCGGCCCGGCAGGAGAAGGTCGATCCGGTCGGCTCCTGTGTCGGCGTGCGCGGCGTGCGCATCCAGAACATTGTCAACGAGCTGTACGGCGAGAAGATCGACGTGATCGAGTGGTCGCCGGATATGGCGACGTTCATTTCGAACGCGCTCAGCCCGGCCAAGCCGACCAGTGTCTCGCTGGGCGAGGAGGGCGAGCAGCGGGTCGCCACGGTGATCGTGCCGACCGACCAGATGTCGCTCGCCATCGGCAAGGAGGGGCAGAATGCCCGCCTCGCGTTCAAGCTGACGGGCTGGCGGATCGACATCAAGGGTCCCGAGTCGCTGCTGCAGGCGGGCGAAGAGTTCTTCCGCACCGCACGCGAGTCGGCCGGCGAGATGATGTCCGACTTTGGCTGGCAGGGAAGGCAGCCGCGCGCGGTTCAGGCCGACGGCATGCTCTCCGTTTCGGGCAAGACCTACGGCCCGCTCGACGAGAGCCTTGCGCGCCGGCAGGTGGACGTCGACGTCGTCAAGGGAGTCGTCGAGGTCTACTACGAGCGCGATCTGCGGGCGCGGTTCGACCAGGAGACTGGCGAGGAGCTGCCGCTCGATGAGGCCGAGGACGCCTTCGACGCCGCCTTCAAGGCCGCGATGGAGCGCGAATAGTCGCGGAAAGGGGCATGACCATGAACCAGCCCCAGCCGGCCGGGCCTGCGCGGAAGCGCCGCAAGGGCCCGCGACCCCGGCATGTACCACAGCGCACGTGCGTCTCGTGTCGTGAGAAGGGGGACAAGCGCGGATTGATCCGCATCGTGCGGTCCCCCGACCACACCATCTCGGTCGATCCGACCGGGAAGGCCAACGGCCGTGGCGCGTACCTGTGTCATAAGCCATCCTGTTGGGAGCGAGCGCTCTCCACGCCGATCCTGGCGCGGGCGCTCAACGCCGACATTAATGCGGATGCACGAGAAGAGCTGGAGAAGGTTGCGGCTGCGATGGACGACGAATTGTCGTCCGACCGTGCTGCGGCAACTTCATAAGGAGAAGTACACATGGCAGATACTCGAGGACGAACACAGCGCGTGTCTCGATCCGGGCGAGGGCGCGGACGGCGCAGCGGCAGCGGCTCGGCACGGACCGTCGCGGTGAAGCGGGCGGCGCCAGTCGAGCGCGAGCCAGTCGTGCTGCCACCAGTGCTGTCGGTGTCGGAGCTTGCCGACAAGCTGGAGATGAGCGGGATCGAGGTGATTCGCGAGCTGATGAAGCTCGGCATCATGGCGAACCTGAACCAGCAGATCGACTACGACACCGCCGCCAAGGTGGCGCACGAGCTCGAATGGGAGACGCTCGAGGAAGAATCGGAAGCCAGGTCCACGACCGACACCTACGAGACGCGCCGGCAGCAGGGTGAAAGCGATCCCGATGCCCGTCCGCGCCCGCCCGTGATCACGATCATGGGTCACGTCGACCACGGCAAGACCAAGCTGCTCGACTCCATCCGCTCGGCGAACGTCGCCGAGGGCGAGGCTGGTGGCATTACCCAGCACATCGGTGCCTACCAGGTCGAGACGCAGGGGCGCAAGCTGACCTTCCTCGATACTCCCGGTCACGAAGCCTTCACCGCCATGCGTGCCCGTGGCGCCCAGGTGACGGATATCGCCGTGCTCGTGGTTGCCGCCGACGATGGCGTGATGCCGACCACCCGCGAGGCGGTCGCGCACATCAAGAGCGCGAATGTGCCGATGGTCGTGGCGGTCAACAAGATCGACCTGCCGACCGCCAACCCCGACCGCATCAAGCAGCAGCTGTCGGAGCTCGAAGTGATGCCGGAGGAATGGGGTGGCGACATCCCCTTCGTCGAGGTTTCGGCGAAGGAACAGCTCGGCATCGACGACCTGCTCGAGGTGCTCCTGCTCGTCTCCGACGTGAACGAGCTCAAGGCGAATCCCGACAAGATCGCAACGGGTGTCGTCATCGAAGCGAGCGTCCAGAGCAGCCGGGGTCCGGTCACCACGCTGCTCGTCCAGAATGGCACGCTCAACCTCCGCGATGTCGTCGTGGCCGGAAGCACCTGGGGTCGCATCAAGGCCATGGCCGACGATCGCGGCAAGCGCGTGCGGCGGGCTGGCCCGAGCACGCCGGTCGAGGTGCTCGGCCTGGAGGACGTGCCCGAGGCGGGCGATACCTTCATGGTCTTCGAGGACGAAAAGGCCGCGCGACAGCTGGCCGAGCAGCGCCAGGCGCAGCGCCGGGTCGAGGCCCTGACCGAGAACCGTCCGGTCAAGCTGACCGAGCTTTACGACCAGGTGCAGGAAGGCACGACGGCCGAGCTGCGTGTCATCATCAAGGCGGACGTCCAGGGCTCGCTGGGCGCGATCCAGAGCTCACTGCTCAAGCTGAACGATGAGACCGATCAGGGCGTCACGCTCTCGATCCAGTACGCCAGCACGGGCGCGATCTCCGAGTCGGATATCAACCTCGCCTCTACCACCAACAGCATCGTGATCGGTTTCAACGTCCGTCCTGACGCGGCCGCCAAGCGGGCCGCGGGCGCCCCCCGGGGGGGTGG
>JAEVYR010000097.1 GCA_023392645.1 Chloroflexota bacterium
CCCCGATCCTCGGCGCGGCGCGTGCGGCGTGGATGGCGGCGCGGGGCGGCGTGTGGAACATCGGCATCGACGGGCAGGGGGCCGTCGGCGCGCTGGCGGCCGGGGCGCTGGCGCCGATGCTGGATGGGTTGCCAAAGCTCGCGATGTGGGTGGTGGTGGCGCTTGCCGGGATGCTGGCCGGGGCGCTGTGGGCTCTGCTGCCGGCACTGCTGCGGGCACGAAGCGGCATCAACGAGATCGTGACGACGATCATGATGACCTACGTCGCCTTCTCGCTGGCATCGTGGCTGATCAAGGGGCCACTCAAGGACGAGAGCATCGTCGCGCCAGCGACGGAGAGCATCGCCATCGCTCGGCGGTTCCCCCATCTTGGCGACTCGCGCGTTCATGCCGGCGTCGTGATCGCGCTGCTGCTGGCAGTGCTGGCATGGGCGTTGGCGCGCTGGACGGTGCCGGGCGTCCTCACGCGGCTGGTGGGAGGGGCGCCGGCGGCCGCCGACCGGCTGGCCGTGCCGGTGACCCGCTACGTGATCGTCGCATTCCTGATCAGCGGCGCGGTGGCGGCGCTGGCCGGCGTGTCGGAGGTGCTGGCGGTGCGCGGCTCGATGCCGGGCGACTGGCGACCCGCGTTGGGATTGCCGGCATTCGCCGCGCTCTTTCTCGCTCGTCAACACGCGGGATGGCTGGCGCCGGCGGCATTCCTGCTCGGGCTGATGGCCTATGCCTCCAGCGTGCTGCCGCGCACGACCGAGGTTGCGCCCGACTTCTTTCCGCTGCTCGAGGGGATTCTGCTGATCTACCTCGCGATCGATGCCTGGCGCGGTCGAACATCGCGGGTTGAAGCCGCGGACGCCGCCGCCGGGCTGCCGGAGGCGCGAGCGTGACGGTCGTCGAGACGCTGCTGATGACTGCCGTCCTCGCGGCGGTGCCGTTGATGCTCGCGGCGATCGGCGAGGGCATCGGCCAGCGCGGCGGCATGCTCAACCTCGGCGTCGAGGGCGTCATGCTTACGGGAGCGCTCGCCGCGTTCGTCGCCGTCGAGGCAACCGGCTCGTTCCTGTTCGGCCTGCTCGCCGGGGCCGCCGCCGGAGGTGGCATCGGGTTGCTGTTCGGCGTGCTCGCGACGCGCTACACCGCCAACCAGGTCGTCCTCGGGCTCGGGATCGCGCTGGCCGGTCAGGGGCTGACGGGGTTCCTGTTTCGCGAGCGCTACGGGCTGACCCAACCGCTGCTCGACCGCGGCATGTCGCGGCCCTTCGACGGGCTCGACGGCATCCCGCTGGTCGGGCCGATGCTGTTCGGGCAGAAGTGGTTCGTCTACGTCGCCTGGCTAGGCGTGGTGGCGATCGCGCTCGTCTTGCGGCGCACCCGCGCCGGACTGGTGCTGACGGCCGCTGGCGACGCGCCATTCTCGGTCGAGGCGGCCGGTATCGATGTCGGTCGCGTCCGGATCGTCGCAGCCACGACCGGGCAGGCGCTCGGGGGACTCGGCGGCGCGGCGCTGGCGATCGTGGAGGTTGGCTTCTTCACGCCCGGGTTCACGGTCGGCGTCGGGTTCATCGCGATCGCGCTGGCGATGCTCGGCCGGCAGGACCCGGTGCGGATCGCGGTGCTCGCGCTGGTGTTCGGGCTGTTGCGGGGTCTCGGCACGGCGATCCAGCTCACCGACCTGCACATCCGGTCCGAGTTCCTGGAGATGATCCCCTATCTCGGCGTGATCCTGCTCGTCGTCGCGCTCGGGCGGCGCGCGCGGCTTCCGGCGGCGCTGGGGCTGGCGTATCATCGGGGGGCGAGAGGCACGTAGATGCGTCATTGGTGAAGGGATATGACGGCGATGGTGACCAGGCGCTTGCTCGGGATCGTGATGGTGATCGGCCTGCTGATACCCGCGGCGACGCCCGCGTCCGCAACGGCGCAGGCGACGGTCGACAAGGTCGGCATCGTCACCCCCGCCAGCCGCTCCAATCAGGGGTGGGATCAACAGGGTGTCGATGCGCTCGTCGCGGTCGGGAAGGAGCGCGACATCGATGTCGAAGTGGTCGAGAACGCCGGGTACGACGACATCACGCCGATCCTCAACGATCTCGCCGACGACGGCGTCGATCTCATCATCTGCCACGCCGCCGGGTATCAGACGGTCTGCCCCGAATGGGCGGCATCGTCCGGCATCCCGGTGGTGGTGACGGAGAACCCCGGCGCGGTGACCGAGGGGCTGGTCTCCGACACGGAGACGCAGGCGCAGGAGGTGGCGTACCTCGCCGGCGTGATGGCCGCGCTGGAAACGACGACCGGCACGGTCGCCGTGGTCGTCTCGGGCGAGCCGCCGACCTGGAACTACATGACCGCCGGATTCGCCAAGGGCGTGCACGACACGAAGCCCGAGGTGGAAGTGCTCTACAACGTGATCGGCGAGGCCGCGTACGATGACGCGCCCAACGCCCGGCGGGTGACCGAGACGGTGATCGCGGCCGGGGCCGATATCGTCTTCGGCATGGGTGACGGCGCCTCATTCGGGATGATCCAGGCGATCCGCGAGCACAACGCCGATGCGTCCACCGAGCATTCGGTCCGGTTCATCGACGTGATCGGCGACAAGACCGACTCCGACGCGGCCGAGTTCCTGCTCACGTCGGTGCTGTTCGATTACACCGGCGCCTATAACCAGTACATTGACGATGTCGAGGCCGGCACGTTCGGCACCGTCTACACGATGAGTCTCGAAAACAAGGGGGTGCGGCTGCTCGATCCGCCGATCGAGGTCGGCGACGACACGATGCCGGCGGTCGAGAAGGCGAAACAGGGCATTCTCGACGGCAAGATCGAGGTCCCGGCGATTGCGGATGCCGGTGACCTGGCGGACTTCCTCGCGTCGTTGACCAAGGGGCAGTGATGGACGACCGACAGGATCGACTGGCCTGGCCCCGGCTGACGCTGGCGTCGGGACCGGTCGATGTGCCGCAGGAGACCTTGGGCGCGGTCCAGCGACCGGTGCTCTACCACTACGATCCCGCCTTCATCGCGCTCTTCGAACGGGTGAACGGGCTGCTCGCGCAAGTATTCCAGACGCGGCATGACACCGTGATCATGCAGGGAGAAGCGGTGCTGGCGCTCGAGGGCGCGGCGGCGTTGCTGATTCGCCCTGGCACGAAGGTTCTCAACCTCGTCTCCGGCGTGTTCGGCGACGGCTACGCCGGCTGGATCGAGCGGTATGGCGGCGAGATCGTCGAGGTTCGCGTGCCGTACAACGAGGCGGTGGACCCCGGCGAGGTGCGCAAGGCGCTCGACGCGCATCCCGATATCTCGGTGATGGCGGCGGTCCATTGCGAAACGCCGTCCGGCACGATGAACCCGATCGGCGAGATCGGCCCGATCGCGCGCGAGCGAGGCGTGATCACCATCCTCGACACCGTATCCGGGCTCGGGGCGGAGTCGTTTTCGCCGGAGTCCTGGGGCATCGACATCGCCATCGCCGGACCGCAGAAGTGCCTGAGCGGCGTCCCGGGGCTGTCGCTGGTGGCGGTCAGCGAGGCGGCATGGGCGGCGATGGAGGCGGTCGAGCACCCGCTGCGTGGCAGCTACCTGTCGCTGCTCGACTGGAAGGCGACGTGGCTGGAGCAGCGACGCTTCCCGTACACGCCGTCGGTGGCCGACATCTACGCGCTGGAGGCCACGCTCGAACAGGCGCTGGCTGAAGGGATCGAGGCGATGGCGGCGCGGCATCAACAGGTGGCGGCGGCCTGTCGGGCGGCCGTACGCGCGCTCGGGCTGGAGCTCTGGGCGGAGAGCGACGAGATCGCGGCGCCCGGATGCACGGCGGTCGCAATCCCGCCGGGGACGACGGCGGAAGCGATCATCCGGACAATGCGGGAGCGCTACGGCGTGATGGTATCGGGCGGCTACGGCGATCTCGCCGGGCACCTGTTCCGGCTCGGGCACATGGGCGTGTCGGCGCACCCAACCGCGCTGTTCGCCCAGCTGGGCGTGCTGGAGCGGTCGCTGCTCGATCTCGGCGTCAACATCACGCCGGGCACCGGTGTTGCAGCGGCGATCGAGCAACTTGCCGGGTGGAGCGACGTTTCCTGATTGGTGAATATCGCAGCCAGTTCGACCCGAGTGCCTTTTGGGCGCTCGGGTCGAACTGTTTCTCGTTGGCGTGGGCGGGGTTGCCGCGAGGCCCGTTCAGGCGTCGGCGGGAATGTCGTCGAGGTCGTGGGCGG
>JAEVYR010000188.1 GCA_023392645.1 Chloroflexota bacterium
ATGCCGAGCTGGCGTGCCAGCTCACCCTCACCGGGGAGCGGATCGCCGGGCCGGAACTGATGATCGATGATATAGCGCTTAACAACATCCTGGATCTCGGCCTGGAGACCGCGTCGCCGGATGGCGTACGGCGCGCCTGCCGTTCTTCCATTGGATGGCCATGTCACGTTCGGTGTCATGACCGGATGATCGAGTTGCCCCACCATATTGAAAGTCTCCACTCAGAGGTGTTTATGAAAGCCTGCCCGGGTTGGGTCAGATGGCTGTAATGCCGGCCCCATCTTCTTCCTCGACCAGTGCGGTCTGCGGGCCGCGGGATGATTTGAGGCAGCCGAGGATTTCCGGAACGATCCAATCGACGGGCACCTGAACGGCCTCGACCGACAGTCCCGCCTGGACGTGCTCAAGCTCGACCCGGAGCATGCCGTCGGCGTTGTCGTCGTGCCACAGGCGAACCAGGAACGAGTCGTATTGACGAGAGCGGGATCGAGCTTCGGTGGTTCGACCGTGATCGCGATGTGGTGCCGCATGCTCGGCGGGAAAGATGGCAACCATGCTCGTGCCTTTCGGTTCGGAGGGAACTGGAGTCGCCGCGCGATGCGGTGCGCATGCGCCTTGTGCGGAGCTCCGCTGCTCGTCGTGGTGTCTCGCGGTTGTGACTAGTTGACGTTGCCGGGAACTCCCGCCAGGGCGTGGGCCACCGGTGCGACTGCGCCGATCGTGGCGACCGCGAAGACGAGGACACGGGTGAAGGTCGAGTTGATGCGATTCATGGTGTTGCTCCCTGCTGCGTGAGTATTTCGACTGCGTTGATTGCTCGGTGCGGGTACGACGACCCGAGCTCCATGTACAGGAGCCTAGCCGAGCGATCTTCCCGAAATCTTCCGCGGGGTCAGGGAGTCACGATGTGGGGCGTTATGGCGGGCCTGCTCACGGCGTCTGGCGCGTCGCCGCGCGCCGCGTCCTGTGCGGTTTCGCAGACCGAGAGCGCCAGTTGGATCACGACATGCTGGGGAGCCGTGGCCCCGGCGTGCATCTCCGTGCCGATCTCGGCACAGGTCATCGTGGCGGCCAGGCGCTCGAGGCAGTGGTGCTGGATCGGGCGAAGGTGCGGCATGACCGGCGCGCCAATCTCGTTCCGAAGCGCGTCCGCCGCGCCCAGCAGGCGGGCGCCCCGCGCTTCCTGACCGGTCGAGACGGCGAACGCGGCGGTGCGCTCCAGCAACGCGACGTTGGCCAGGATGGAGCGGTCACTGATACCTCGGCAGGAGTTCACAGCATTGGCGAAGAGGTGTGCCGCGCGCCGGATTTCGCTTCGCGCGAGCGCGTTGTCGGCCATCAGCGCGAGCGTGGCGATTTCGCTGTGGCGGTCGTTGGTCTCGCGCTGGAGGTCGAGCGCCTCGTCGAGCATGCTGTCCTGCTCGCCATCGCCGCGCATCTGCATCGCCTCGGCGAGGTTGAACACCTCCCGGCCGATCGAGCCCTTGTCCCCGAGCAGCCGCGCGATCGAGAGGTTCTCTTCGTGCAGTGCCACGGCGCGGTCGAACCTGCCCGTCGCCATCGCGACGTGCCCCAGATTCCCGAGCAGCACGCCGGTCGCCCAGCGGTCGCCGAGCTCGCGGAAAATGGTGACGCTCTCCTCCCACAACTCCGTGGCGCGGTCGAACTCGCCCCGGAAATAGGCGATCATGCCGAGCTTGTTCAATGACGTGGCGCTTTCGCGCCGGAGACCGTCTGCCTGATAGAGCTCGAGCGCCGCGACATGGCGTGCCGAGGCCGTGGCGAAATCGCCCTGGTCTTCGGCGATTTCGCCAAGCACCCCGAGTGCGTCGGCTTCGACGGCGTCCTCGCCGATCTCCCGGCTGAGCGGCAGCGCCTCGTCGATCAACGTTGCGGCGCGTGCGTGCGAGCTGCGAGCTTCATGGAGCCGGGCGAGCGCCACCAGCCCGCGCGCGCGAAGGGCGCGATCCTCGACGGGTTGGGCCAAAGCGCGCTCCAGCCAGTCGACGCCCTCTCGAAGAGACCCCCGGCGGAGCCAAAACCGCCAGAGCGAGACCGCCCCGCGAACACCCGCCAGCGTGGTGTCGGGCTCGTCCTCCCGATGCAGCGCCCACGCCAGCGCGGCGCGGAGGTTGCCCTGCTCGATCTCCAGCCGCTCGACCCAGGCCACCTGGTCGGTGCCGACCAGGTGCGGCTCCGCGTCGGCCGCCAGCGTCAGGTGATGGTGGGCGTGACGACGCTCAGTCGTGGTCGTTTCGCCGCTTTCCAGCAGGCGTTCGAGGGCGAATTCCCGTATGGTCTCGAGCATGTCGACACGCGTTCCGTCGTCGGAGGCGGTCATCTGCACCAGGTGCTTTTCGGCGAGCGAGTGCAGATGGGTGTCGAGCTGGCCATCGGGGTCGCCGCACATCGCCGCGGCGGCGTCGAGCGTGCAGCCGCCAACGGCGACGCCCAGGCGGCGGAAGACCGCCTGCTCATCCTTCGAGAGCAGGTCGTGACTCCAGGCGAACGTGGCGCGGAGCGTGCGTTGCCGGGGCGGCAGGTCGCGCGGGCCCGCCGCGATGTCCAGCCGGCTGGTGAGACGCGCCAGCAGGCTTCCGAGGGAGAAGAACCGCGCGCGGGCCGTGGCCAGCTCGATCGCGAGCGGAAGCCCCTCGAGATGCCGGCAAATCGCACTGACAACCTCGCTGTTTTCGGGCGTGACCTCGAAATCCGGCACGATGCGCTGCATGTGATGGACAAACAGCGCGACGGAGCCGTAACGGGTCAGCAGCGCCGGGGCGGGCAGCCGATCGGGGCGAGGCATGCTGAGCGGCGCCACCTCGTGAAGGTGCTCGCCGCGGAGGTGGAGGCGCTCGCGGCTGGTCACGAGCACGGTCAGGCTGGCACAGCGCTCGAGCAGCACGCCGATGTGCGGCGCCGCATCCTGCACGTGCTCGAAGTTGTCGAGCACGAGCAGCATCTCGCGTGTGCGCAGGTGAGCCGCGAGCTGGTCGGCGACGGGCGTGTTCGGCTCCTCCTGGAGCGCGAATGTGGCGGCGATGGCTGGCAGCACGAGCTCCGGATCGCGCACGGCGGCGAGTGGCACGAACGCGACGCCGTCGGCGAAGTCGTCCGCCACGGTGGTGGCCGCTTCGATCGCGAGGCGCGTCTTGCCGACGCCGCCGGGACCGATGAGCGTGACGAGGCGGACATCCTGCCGCCAGAGCGTGCCCTGCAGCGCGTCGGCCTCACGGTCGCGACCGATGATGGCGGTCGGCGATCCGGGCAGGTTGTTGAACTTCCTGCTCGCGTCGTGAACACCGCTCGTGCTGGCGGGCACGTCCTTGATCGCCTCGAACAGCGCCTGCGTGTCGGCATCGGGCTCCACGCCGAGCTCATTCGCGAGCGCGGTCACGCACCGCGCGTACTGTCGAATCGCCCGGTCTCGCTGACCGGTGGCGATGTAGCCCTGCATCAGCGCCCGGTGAGCCGCCTCGATCGTCGCGTCGACCGAAAGCAGCAGCTCCAGCGTCGGCACGCTCGCCTGTGGCTCCCCTGCGTCGAGATCCAGCTCGGCGAGGTCGAGCACGGCGCCTTCCCAGGCATAGCGCAGCGCTTCCCGGCGGGCGACGGGCCAGTCGTCGTAGCGGTCGGTCGGCAGCAGCTCGCCGCCGTACAGCGCGACGGCCGCGCGCAGCATGGAGCGGCGATCCTCGTCCGACGCGAACGTCGCCTCGCGTATCGCGCTTGCGAACATCTCGGCATCGACGCGCACGTCGACGACCGAGGCGATGCCGATCGTGCCTCCACGGGTTTCGATGAAGGACGACTCGCGCGCGCTGATCAGCTCGGGTTCGAGCACGCGCCGCAGCAGGTGGAGCGCCTTGTACAGGGCGTTGCGGCCGACATCGGGACTCGCTTCCGGCCAGAGGATATCGAGCACGCGCTCGCTCGCGAGGGCGTGGCCAGGAGTGATCAGAAGCAGCAGGAGCAACGCGCGGGCGCTTCGCAGTGACCAGGCGTCGTCATTGATCACGCGGTCGCCGACACGGATGCGAACCTTCCCGAGCAAGGTTGCATCAATGCGTGGCGACGAGTTGTGGTGACCGCGCGCGCTCATGCGAGTCCCCCCGCGCATCGCTGGCTCCACGGAATCGGAACGCCCGGCGTGCGGCACCTGGTTTGCCGCTGATTGCGCCGGCCTGCTTTTCGTGTTCTCAATATTGATTATCGCCCATTGCCTGGAGTCGTCATACGGCCATATGATCTGTAATGTGCATTATACGGGCCTTCGTGTGTCTTGCTTTACCCGGTGGCACGCACATCTGGTGCCGGGGGCGGCTGGCATGGCCCGTGCGGGCTCTGGCTCGCACCGATCTGGAGCGGCAACGGGTGCGAGGCAAGGGTTACGTATAGTATGGCACGGAGTACGGAAGTGATCGCCCCGGCCAGGCGGGAGTCCGACCCGTCGGGCTCGGGCCGGCCCGCCGATGCCGACGCGTCGATCGCGTGGAACCGCTGGCACATCATTGCCGGCCAGGCGCTGCAGAATGCCGGTGACCAGGTCGTCAAGGCATCGACCGTACTCACCTGGCTGCTCGCGGCGCTGGGATCGCCGACCTGGGCGATCGGCCTGCTGGTGCCGATCCGCGAGTCGGGATCGATGCTCCCGCAGGCGGCGCTGACCCCATGGGTGC
>JAEVYR010000226.1 GCA_023392645.1 Chloroflexota bacterium
GCCTCCAGCCGCGCCAGCCACTCCACCTGCATGGAGCCGATGATGCCGTCAGCCGCCCGCTCGGTGAGGTGGAGGCACGCGATCGCGTGGCGGCGGCGGAGGGCGTCGGCCTCGCCGGCCTGTTCGAGCCGCTCGGCGGCGAACTCGCGCACCGGCACCAGCAGCCGGTAGCGACTGCTGCCGTCGTCCTCGGTCTCGACGGCGACGAGGGACTGCTCGACGAGTGACGCCAGCAGGTCGAGCATCTCGTCGGCCGGGAGGGTGTCTCCGCCGGCGACCGCCTCGGCGGCGTCGAGCGTCCAGCCGCCCCGGAAGACGGAGAGGGCGCGAAACAGCCGCTGCTCGGGCTCGTCGAGCAGGTCGTAGCTCCAGGCGACGGCGTCACGCATGGTCCGCTGGCGGGCAGGAAGGTCCCGGGCGCCGCCGGCGAGGATCGGCAGCGCTGTGTCGAGTCGCGAAAGCAGCTCCATCGGTGTCAGCAGGCGCAGCCGGGCGGCCGCCAGCTCCAGCGCCAGTGGCAGGCCGTCGAGGCGACGGCAGATCGCGGCGACGATGGCGGCATTGCCGCGCTCGAGCGCGAAGCCGGGGCGCACGGCTCGCGCCCGCTCGGCGAAGAGCTTCACGGCAGGGTTGCCAGCCACGTCCTGAAGGCCGGGCACATCCTCCAACGCCGGGACCGGCAGCGGCTGCACCGGGTACTCCCGCTCGCCGGCGACCCGCAGCGGCGCCCGACTCGTGACCAGCAGGGCCACGCCATCACAGCAGCGGGAAAGGTTGGCCACGTCAGGCGCGGCCGCGATGACCTGCTCGACGTTGTCCAACACCAGCAACATCCGCTTGCCGGTGAGGTGCGCAATCAGGGCGTCGGCCGCGCTGCGAGCGCCGGTCTCGGGCGCACGGACGGCGTGGGCGATGGTCGGCACGACGAGCGCCGGATCGTCTACGGCGGCCAGCGGGACGAACAGCACGCCATCGGGGAATCGATCGCCCACCTGACCCGCCACGCGGGTCGCGAGGCTGGTTTTGCCGACGCCGCCCGGGCCGGTGATCGTCAGGAGTCGCGCACCCTGACGGAAGGCGTCCGTCAGGGCGGCGATATCGCCCTCGCGGCCGATGAGCTCGCTGGGAGGGGGCAGGATCGACGCCGCCGGACGCGATGGGTCGGGCGCAGCTCGCTTCGGGACCGCCGCCGCGAGCGCGGCCCGCTGTTCCGGCGACAGGCGCAAGGCGTCGCCGATTGCGCTCAGGGTGTGCGGGTAGGGACGGCGGCTGCGCCCGTTCTCCAGCGCGGCGATGGCCTGGACGCTGATTCCGGCCCGCTCGGCGAGTTGCTCCTGCGTGAGCGCCGCAGCCGTCCGGAACGCGCGCAGGCTTTCTCCCAATGCAGCCGATCGATCGACCGTCATGCGCGCATCACCTCATCTCGTCAAGCGTGGACCTTGCCGCGAATCGTACCACCCGGAACCCATCCCCGGCGGTGCCGGCACGACGTTGAGGCCGGCACACCAGGGAGGAGAGTCCCTCGCCTGCGACGGCTCGCTGTCGATCCTCACGGAGGTCGAACCATGATCGCGCCGTTGTGGCCCCTCAGTGTCGAATGCTGAGGGTCAGCGTGAGGGCACGGTGAGTGTTGGCGGGACGCGCCCGGGAGCAGGATAGGCGTGGCGGCGGCAAGCGTGCCCCGCCACGTGAGATACGGCACCGCCCGGGAGGCCCGACAGCGTGACAGAAACGAAGGTTCACACCGGCGATCCGGTCCGGCTGCTCGTCGGGGGCGCTCGGACAGAGGGTCGGTACGCACTGGTGGAGATCGATACGCGGCCCGGCGAGGAGCCGCCGCTCCATATTCACACCCGGGAGGACGAGCTGGTTTATGTCGTCCACGGCGAGATCGCTGTCGAGGTCGATGGCATCCAGCGGCGATGCCGCGCGGGCGACTGCGCGCTGCTGCCCCGGGGCGGCGAGCACACCTGGCGCGTGGAGTCGGGGGAGGCGACGCTGCTGATCCTGGCGACGCCGGCAGGGATCGAAGGCTATTACACGGCGCTGGCCGAGCCGGTCGAGCCGGGCCAGCGCGTCGAGCGGCTGATCGCGGCGTCGGCCCGATACGGCATCGAGATCGTGGGACCAGCGCCGTCCGGCAGCAATTGAACCGACATCCCGGCGTCGACGTCGATTCCATCAGGTCCAGCAACGAGGCTGGAACGAGATTCATCGCAGAAAGCGAGCAGCACCGTGAGGCACCGCACCATCATCGGCAATATCCGTCGCGACTCGACGGTCGACCCGATCCGGCACGATGCCCGCAGGGTCGTCCACACCGGTTGATCGTGGCCGCATGTTGGGTCATCATTCGCGGCGGGAACGCGCCGGGACCGCAATCAAACCGTACGTATCACCGCCCTCGCCGGGGAGATCGATGATCAGGACATGGTTCCGCACGATGCTGGTCGTGCTGTTGACCGCTGGCGCACCGACAGCATTTGCGGCTTCGGCATCGGATGAAACCGCAAGGATGCTGGCGTCCCAGGAGACGGTGACGATCTTCGCGCTCGACTCCCTCTTCTTCATGCCGAGCGAGGTGCCGGTTACGCCCGGGCAGGAGGTGCTGGTGGTCAACGCAGGCTCCCTGCCGCACAGTCTCGTGGTCGATGCCTGGGGAATCGACACCGGCCCCCTCAGCGGCGGCGGGTCCGCGCGGTTCACCGTGCCGGCCGACGCGGCGCCGGGCACCTCGGTGGAGTTCCGCTGCGCGTCGCCAGGACATACCGAAGCCGGTCAGAGCGGCACGTTCATCGTGAGCGACGGCTCGCCGCTCGACACGCCGACAACGTCCGCCACCTCCACGCCGGCAGCGGTCCCGCAACCAACAGGATTGATCTCGGCGAGCGACATGCGGTTCACGCCTGAGGATGTCGGGGTGTACCCCGGCCAGGTGATTGCCGTCAGGAATGACGGCGTCCTGTGGCACGGGTTCGTCGTCGACGAATGGGGCATCGATACCGGCGAGCTCGACCCTGGCGCCGAAACGATCTTCACGGTGCCGGAAACTGCGGACGTGGGAACATCCGTCGCGTTCTATTGTCCCATTCCCGGGCACAGGGGCGTGGGGCTGGAGGGGCGGTTCACGGTCATCGCGCCGCCGACCGGCGAGGGCGGCTCCGCGCTGGCCAGTCTGAGTGCGGCCGTCGCCGAGATCGTGACCGGACGCTGACGGCGGTGCAGCACCGCTCGCGTGGGGACTCCAGGGAGCAGGACGCTCAGGGCTCGATCAGGTCAAACGACACGTTGAGGGATTCGGCGTTCCGGGCAAGCTGCCGATCCGCCGTGACGAGCGTGAACCCGCCGATCGCCGCGGCGGCGAGGTGCATGGCATCGGGCGATTTCAGCGGCAGGTCGAACCGCGCAATCGCTTTGCGCGCCCAGCGGTAATGGTCGGGCTGAAGGTACATCAACGAGTAGAGCCCGGCTTCGAGATGCTCGTCGAATACGTTCAGAATCTCCTGCGCCTGGGCACCGTCCAAATCACCGATACGCAATCGCAATGAGACGGCGGCCAGGACCTCCAGATCCACCAGCTCACTGATGATGGGTCGGCCAATATCCCCAAACAGCGCTTGCACGTGCTCGCTGGTCTGCTCAGGAACGTAGTACGCGACGACCACGCTGGTATCGAGGTACACCGGCACGCTCAATACCGCGACTCCCGTCGCTGCCGAATGACCGTGTCGCTCATCGGTTCGCCCCGGAGCTTGATCGAGTTGCGGAACTCCGTGAGATCCGGGAATGCCTTCGCCTCGCGGCGTGGTGGCACGATCCGCGCGACCTCCTTGCCGCGCCGCGTGATCACGATCTCCTCGCCCGCCTCGGCGCGGTCGAGATACGTTCGGAAATTGTCTCGCGCGTCCTTCGCACTGACTTCAACCATGGCGGGGACCTCCTTCGCAGCCAGTGTACATCTGGCATGTACATCACAGTATCGGTGCGCAACGTCGCGATTCGAGCTTCGATTCGCGCCGCGGTATGCCGCCGGGCGAGACTGCTGTAGAGTGACGCCGGAATCCGAGCTGTTCCGTTTCGTGCCAGAGGAAGCCCCATGTTCACGATCGACGACATGAAGACCTACTACGACCAGCGCGCGCCGGAGTACGACGACTGGCTGCTGGGCACCGGGCTCTACGCCGCGCTCGACCGGCCGGGCTGGCACGAGGAGGTCTGGGAGCTGGAGCGGGTGATCGCCGAGCTGCCGCCGGCGCGGTCGCTCGATGTGGCCTGTGGCACCGGCTTCTTGACGCGATTCCTGCGCGGGCATGTCACCGGGCTCGACCAGAGCGAGCGGATGCTCGAGATCGCCTCGTGGCGCATACCCGACGGCGGCGTGATCGTTGGCGACGGGCTGGCGCTGCCGTTCCCGGACGACAGCTTCGACCGTGTCGTGACCGGGCATTTCTACGGGCACCTGAATGAGGAGGAGCGCGAGCGGTTCCTCGCGGAGGCGCGACGGGTCGCCGGGGAGCTGGTGATCATCGACGCCGCGTTCTGCGACGGCGTGCAACCGGAGGAGATGCAGGAGCGGAAGCTGAAGGACGGCTCCAGCCACCAGGTCTACAAGCGGTACTTCGCGCCGGATTCGCTCGCCGAGGAGCTGGGTGGCGGCGAGACGCTCCACGCCGGCACCTGGTTCGTGGTAGTGCGCTCGCCGCGACAGCATTGACGCACCGGCGCGAGCCGGTGGCGATCAATGGCGGCGAAAATCGGGCACCGGGTGGTTGCTGGATTCCGTCTATACTGCGTTGCAAAGATTGTCCGTACACCGCGGTGTGGTACGTTCCGCGCCAGCGCAGGGAGACGCGCTGG
>JAEVYR010000253.1 GCA_023392645.1 Chloroflexota bacterium
TCGTGGCGAGGGTCATGCCGGAGCCGATCGGGAGGACGGCCACGGTGAGCCGGTAGTCAGCGACCATGTCCCGCGACAGCTTGTCCAGCATCGCGGCATCGTCGCGCGGCTCCTCGAGCACCGACCAGAGCATGTTGTCGAGCAGCATCACCCCGCCCGGCCGCAGCAGCTCGGTGACGCGCTCGACGTAGCCGGGGTAGCTCGGTTTGTCGGCGTCGATGAAGGCGAAGTCGAAGTCCCCCGACTTGCCGTTCGCGAGCAGCGCGTCGAGCGAGTCCATCGCCGGGCCGATGCGGAGGTCGAGCCGGTCGGCGACGCCGGCCTCTTCCCAGTAGCCGCGGGCGATCTGGGTCGTCTCGGCGTCGACGTCGAGCGCGATCACGCGCGCTTCCGGCGCCTCCATCGCGACAGTGAGCGAGCTGAAACCGGTGAAGACGCCGATGTCGAGCGTTTTCCTCGGGTTGATGGCGCGAACCAGCGTGCGCAGCAGCGCGCCGCACTCGGGATCGAGCAGCATGCCGCTGCGGGGCAGTGACGCGGTCTCGGCGCGGAGTCGCTGGATGTTCTCGGGATCGCGGACGTAGCGCTCCCGAATGCGTTCAAGGATGGTGTCGTAGGGAACCGTGGTCATGGGCCCAACTTCCTCCCGTGTCGGTGGCCGAAGGTCGATGGCCCAGTCTATCAGCCGCTTGAAGAGCGGTGGTCGCGGCGCTGTCGCTTCTTTTGGCGCACGGCGATCAGCCAGAATATGCCGATCGGAATGACAACCGCGGCGATCAAGCCGAAGAGATTCTGCAGCACTTCCCAAATGAACGTGATCGGATCCATCCCAGTCCCAGCTCGTGCCAGCGGCGTTGCAGGCTCGATGATACTCGCGCGCCGTGCGATGGGCAGGTCTCTACCGGCTGCCAGGTGGGGTAGAGCCGCGCGCGCTTTCGTTCGACCCGCTCGCGTCGGCGTCGGCGACCTCGTCCCTACGCGGCGGCCGGGCCCGTGAATCAACCACGCTCTCCCGGTCTTCAGGTCGATGTTGTGGGCGCTCGGACGCGCGGAACGTCCCGGCGACGGTGCGGTAGAACGCGCCGACCATGAACAGCATCGGCACCAGGATCACCAGCGCGACCAGGAGTATCAAGGTGACGAATAGCGCCTGCATGGTGGGACCTCCCGTCCTGCGTCGTTCCGATTGTATCAGTCGCCCGGAGATGCATCGGAGCGGTGGATCGATGCCGCAGGAACGGCTTTTCCGCCGGCGGCTGGAGTGGCCGCTCACTGGGCGGCATGACGAGGGAGGGGACGCGCCCCGCCCGTACCGGAGATTCCCCGACGATGGATCTGGATTCCGATTGATTCGGTGAGGCCGGTCAGCGGGCCGGCGGGATGTTCTGGTTCATGTGGAAGAGATTGGTCGGGTCCCATTTCGCCTTAATTTCGGCGAGACGGTCGTAGTTGTCGCCATAGCTCGCTCGGATGCGATCCTGCCCCTCATCCATCATGAAGTTGACGTAGGCCGCCTCCGACGAGTGCGGGTGCAGCGCCGACCAGTAGTCGCGCACCCATTCCCTGTGCGCCGGCAGGTTCGCGCCATCGCTATCGATGCCCGCGATGATGTGCGCGAACTTCGCGCCCCGGTGCGAGAAGGCCGTCGCGTCCGGAGCCACGTCGTGAACCGCGCCGTCGAGCGGGTAGAGGTGCATCAACGAGAGGAAATTCGGCACCTCGGGACCACGCTCGGCGTGGATCTCGATCGCGGCGTCGGTGAGCTCGTCGACGAAGTCGGCCTTCCAGTAGTGATGCAGCCCGTGCGGCAGCAGGCCGTCGAACATGCTGTTGAGGGCGGGGTAGGGGATCGGCCCGGCGAGATCGAGCGCGACCGGACCCGCCTCGCGGATCGACTTCACCGCCGCCTCGGCATGTTCGGCCGGGCCGGTGTACGCCACCACGATCGCGCAGGCCTTGTGGCCAACCAGCGGCTCGGGCACGAACGGCGCCGGCGGCGCCTCGTGGAAGGCGAAGAACGCGCTCATCTCGAGCGGGGCGTCGGCGATGATGTCGCGGTAGGCGCGCATCACCTCCCCGGCGACATGGGCGGGGTAGAAGATCGGCCCGCCGTAGAGCGCCGGCACATCGTGGAGCTCCAGCTCGAAACGCGTGACGACGCCGAAGTTACCGCCGCCACCTCGCAGTGCCCAGAACAGGTCGTCGTTTTCATCGGCGCTGGCGCGCACGAGGCGGCCGTCGGCGGTGACGACGTCCATCGCCCTGATGTTGTCGACGACGAGGCCGAAGCTTCTTGTCAGGTGACCGAAGCCGCCACCAAGCCCGAGACCGGCGACGCCGGTGGTGGAAAGGACGCCGCCCGGCGTGGCGAGGCCGAAATGCCAGGCGGCATGGTCCACGTCCCCCCAGGTCGCGCCGCCTCCGGCGATCGCCACCATTCGCGCGGGGTCGATGTGAACGTTGTTCATCTCCCGGAGGTCGAGCACGACGCCGCCAGAGTTCGTGCCGAAGCCGGCGACGTTGTGCCGCCCGCCGCGAATCGAGAGATCGAGCCCCTGGTCGGCGGCGAAGCGAACACCCGCAATCACGTCCGCTTCGTCGCGGCACATGACGACGACGGCAGGACGACGATCGATGTTGGCGTTGTAGACGCTGCGAGCGTCGTCGTAGCCGGGATCGGATGGGGTGATGACGGTTCCGCGCGTCTTGCTGGCGAGGTCGTCGATCGGTGTGGTTGTCGAGGCGATGGTTTCTGTAGCCATGTCGGCTGGCTCCTTCGGAAGTGGCGATTCAGTGCTGCTCAGGCGCTGGCGTTGGCGCGCAGCGCGTCGAGCACGGTGTTGTATTCGTCCGGCGGGCTGAACTCGATCAGCTCGACGTCGTCGTCGGCCATGATCGTGTGCCCGGATGGCATGTAATAGACGTCTCCCTGGTTGAAGGTTTCGTCGGCGTCGCGGTAGCGGACGGTGAGCGTTCCTTTGCGCACATAGCCCCAGTGAGGACATTGGCAGCGGTCACCCTCCAACCCGCGCAGCAGCGGTGTGGCGTCGGCGCCGGCGGGAAGCGTGATCAGGAGCGCACGGAACGCAGCCCAGTCTGTGGCTCGTATCAAGACATCGCCGGCCTGAAAAACGATGGGAAGGTCGTTGGCATTGGTATGCATGGTGACGCTCCTTCGTGTGTGAGCCGCTACCCGCTGTGCGTGCCGGTGCTCGCGCTGGGTGATGCGGAGTCGACGCATTGCGTCAGCGGCTGGCCTGTTTCGATCAGCCCGGCGATGAGCACGGTCGTGTCGCCGTCGCTGAGGTTGGCGGCGCTGTGGATCATGCCAGTTTCGATGAAGCCGTCGCCGGGCGCGAGCGTGTACTGCTGGCCGAGCATCATCGGTTCCGGAGTGGAATCCGCGCCGGCGGGGCCGCCGCGATTGATGGTCATATCACCGTGATCGGCGACTGTCAGGCCGAATGAGCCCGACTCGATCGTCACGGCAAGGGTGCCCGGGTGAGTATGGTTGCCGATGGTGCCGCCCGGTCCGAGGATGATGCGGACCAGCACGAGGGTCTGGCTGCCGTCACCGACGGGCGTGGCGTTGAGCACCTGACCGCTGACGTTGGTAACACAGGGCAGGTCGATTGGCTGCGGCGAAGGGGTATCCTGCGCGGCGACGTCGGTGAGACCGAAGAGGCCCGGAATCGCGAACAGCGCGACGAGAAGAACGGTGCGGATGAGAGATCGCTTCATGGGTGGTACTCCGGAAGATGGTGCGAGTCTGGTGCACGGTGAACGATGGGGACCCGGCCGGCACCTTCTATCCTGAGGAATCTTCATGCGTCGCGCATCGCCAGGATTGCGCAAATCCGGAGCGAAGCAATCGGCCCGGAAACCTGCGCAGTTCTACGCAGGCTCCGCCGCGCCAGACTGGAACCTTGCGCCTCTGGGAGCCGAACGTTTCACATCGTTTGGGATCACACCAACCCATGCTCGATGGCGACGCGGGTCGCCTCGGTGCGGGACCGGACCTCGAGCTTGCCGTAGATCGACCGGAGGTGCTGGCCAACTGTTCGCGGGCTGATCGAGAGGCGCCCTGCCACCTCGGCGTCGGTCAGGCCCTCCGCGACCAGCCGCAGCACCTCCACCTCGCGGTTGGTCAGACCGGCCGGGTAGTCGTGCCCGCTGGGGCGGGGCGATATCTTGTCGATGCGGTCGATCAAGGGCCGGGCGCCGAGCCCGGTCGCGATTTCGCGCGCTGTCGCGGCCAGGGTCGCATCGTGGTTAAGCGAGGCCAGCGCCGCCAGCGACGAGGCTCGCTCGAACGGCACCGCGCAGGAGACGGCGAGATCGAGCGATGCGACGAGGTCGGCTTCGTTGCCCGCGAGCTCGCCCCGCAGGCGCAACGCCTGGATCAATGCCAGCGGTTGGCGCGGATTGGTCGCGAGGTCGACGGCCCGGTCGGCCCACGCGATGGCGGCGGCTGTGTCGCCGGCGTGGTGGAGCCAGCGCGCCCGGATCGTGGCGTTTTCGGCGCGCCGGAGCATGGCTCTGCTCCAGTCGAGCCAGCGGTCGTTGGCACGGAGCCATCGCTCCGCCCCGGCAGGGTCGCCAGCGTCGAGGCAAAGGTCGGCGGCGAGCTGCTGGAGCATCAACGCGTCGAGGAGCACCGCCGAGCCGAAGCCCGCCTCCGGGCCGTCGGGCAGCAGATCGTGGACGTGATGCCACGCGATCGCGGGTTCGCCGGTATGGCGGGCGATCTCCGGAATCGCGTGGGTTACCTGACGCCGAACGATGTAGGTCCCATAGCGCTCGGCGTCCGCTGCGATCGCGAGGGCCTCCCGCCACGCGCCCGCGAGCATCATGGGGACGAGGCCGGCAAGCTGCGGGATCACGTCGGCCGGGAACGCGCCGCGCGCCAGCTCGATCTCGCGTTCCGCCGATGCCGCCAGCCACTCGCGCCGGGACAGGTCGTCGGCGTGGAAGGGGATCGCGACATCGACCAGCTCGGTCATCATCGAAAAGGCCAGGCAAGCGTGGTGGTCGATCCGTCGATAGGTGCGCCGAGCGGCATCGAACGCGGCACGCGCGCCGGCGGGGTCGGCCGCTGTGGCCCGGGCGACGCCGGTGCCGAACTCGGCGTGGGCGAGATTGCCGATCACCAGCGGCCCAAGGTCGGGCGAGGTGACGTCCTGCCGGTAGGCATCGGCGATCGCGAGGGCCTCCTGCACACGACCCACCTCGGCGAAAAACCACGCCAGGCTCATGTGGCGGTTGAGGTCGAGCTCGACGAGCCGATCGAAGACAGCGTCGGGGGTGCCCGCGGGCCACGTCTCCATCGTCGGCAACGCGTCGGCCATCCACAGCGCGTCCGTCGCGGTGATGGACGTTTCCTCCTTCGGCAGCGCGCGCAGCGCCTCGATTCCCTCCACTGTCGCCGGCAGGCCCTCGCGCCAATTGTCGGCGAACATCAGCACGAGTCCGCGGGAGTACATGGCATCGGCGGCGAGCGTGCGATCGCCGGCGAAGGCGGCGAGCTGGATCGCTGCGCTCAGGCTCGCGATCGCCCCCGCCACGTCCGAATAGCGCAGCAGGCGACCGCAGCGGTAGAGCAGTCGGGCCCGCTCGTCCTCCGAGCCGGGCACCGATTCAAGCAGGTGCGCGGCGTCGGCGAAACGGTCTCGCGCGGTGAGCCACGCGTAGGCGCGCTGGGCGCGATCGCCAGCGCGGACGAGCCAGGCTGGAGCGCGAGCATCCCGAGCCTGCTGGTAGTGCCACGCGATCGCGTCGGGGTCGCCATCCGGCCGGGCCTCCAGCGCCTCGGCGACCTGCCGGTGGAGCGTGCGTCGTCGAAGCGGCGGGATGCTCGTGTACAGCGCCTCCCGGGTGAGCGCGTGGACGAAGTGGATGCGCGCACCGTTCATCGATTCTGTGCAGAGATGCCATTCGATCGCGCGATCGATCGCCTCGAACAGCGAATCCTCGCCGGTGCCGGCGATGCTGGCCAGCAGGTCGAGAGGAACATCGTGACCGATCACCGAGGCAATGGTCAGCGGCTCTCGCCCGCGCTCGCCGAGCCGCGCGACGCGATCGTCGATCACCTGCCGCACCAGCGGAGGCACGCGCACGCGATCGAGGTCGTCGAGCCGCCAATCGTCGCCGTCGCGAATCAGGCCCCCGCGCTCCTGGACTTCCAGGGTGCGCAGAAGCTCGATGGCGAAAAAGGGATTTCCCTCGGAATAATCGACCAGATGCGCGACCAGCCGCTCGCGATCCTCGGCCGGCAAGGTATATCGCGCGCGAACCAGCGCGTCCAGGTCGGCGTGGTCCAGGCGCCTGAGATCGAGTCGGAGGCCCTCGGACTCCCGCACCAGTGCCGGGAGCTGGCGGTAGAAGGGATGCTGCCGGGTCAGCTCGTCGACACGATAGGTCACCAGGGTTTGCACGGGCAGGTGGCCGAACCGGGATGCGAGGTAGCGCAGCAATTCAAGGCTGGCGGGGTCGGCCCAATGCACATCCTCGAGGACGAGCACCAGCGGGCGCGATGCGGTGATCGCCCGAAGGAACGCCGAAACTTCCTCGAACAATGCCGCCTGGGTGCCGATTCGATCGAGATGGCGATCGGCGAGCGCCGCAGGCACGGGAGGGAGGGCGTCGTCCTCTCGCTGATCGCGGTAGCGTTCGGCGAGATCGAGCCAGAGCCCGTATGGCGCCGCTGCCATTAGGTCGTGGCAGAGGCCGGGCAGCACCAGCGCGCCGGCGTCGCGCGCCTGGCGGACAAGGTCGCGCGCGAGCGTCGTCTTCCCAATCCCGGCTTCGCCGCCGACAACCGTCAGGTTGCCGTGGCCGGCAAGGGCAGCATTGAGTTGCTCGCGAAGCAGCACGCGCTCCGCCGAGCGCCCGACCAGCGGAGGAAGGCGCGCCGCGACCCCATGAGCCAGCGGGGGTGAGTTGATCATCATCGTTGCCCGATCGCGAGCGTCGACGCCTCTCGTGCCCCACGAATGCGGTTCCATGATAGCAAGCCATTGTTACGTCTACATGCCAATCATGTGCTCGGAAGGGCTGGGTCGCGTCGCCACGTAGCCGGTGTCACGATCGGCCGCGCGGGATCGTCTACGGATCGAGCGCGGATGGTCCGCGCGACATCGCGGACGGGTCCGACCCGTCCTGCCGGGCCGGCGCCTCGACGTGGAGGGCCGCCGCAGGAGCAACCATGTCGCTTCAACTCACCGACAAGACCCCCGTGTACAGGGCAATTCAGCCGTTGCTCGCCGCCAATGCCTACTAGACCGACAGCGGGTTGGGTGACGAGCTCATCCACCTGATCTCCATGCGCGCGTCGCAGATCAACGGCTGTGCCTACTGCCTGGCGCTGCACCAGAAGACGCTGCGCGAGGCCGGCGAGCGCGAGGATCGCCTCGCAGTGCTGCCCGCGTGGCGCGAGGCCGCCGACTGGTTCACCGAACGCGAGCGCGCGGCGCTGGCATGGACCGAGGCCGTCACGATCCTGGACCACAACGAGGTTGCGGACGATGTGATCGAGCAGGCCCGTGCCGTGTTCAGCGAGCAGGAGCTGGTGGACCTCACGCTGGCGGTGACGACGATCAACAGCATCAACCGGTTCAACGTGGCCTTCCACAACCCGCCGGTCGCATTTGAAATCAACGCAACCGCGATCGCCGCCGACTAGTCGTGGGCAGGCATCCGCTCGCGCTGGGAAGGACGGCCCGGCGAGGCCGGACATCGCCCGATCAGGAGCCAGCCCCGTCACTGCGCGGTGACGGGGCTGGCTCAGTTTCCAGGGAGTATCGATCATGAATCTCACGCTGTGGATCGTTGCCGTACTGCTCGCCGCCGTCTACCTGTTCGCCGGAACAGGGAAACTGTTCGTACCGAAAGAGAAGCTGGCCACCGCCCCCGGAGCGGGTTGGCTCGACGACTTCAGCACCGACGCCGTCAAGGGCATCGGCGCCCTCGAGATCCTGGCCGCGCTTGGCCTGGTCCTGCCCGCCGCGCTCGACATCGCGCCGGTGCTGGTGCCCATCGCCGCGTCCGGACTGGTGGCGCTGATGGCCGGCGCGGTGATCACGCGGATCCGCCGTCACGAGACGGTGCCACTGATCGCGGACCTGGCGTATCTCGTCCTTGCCGGCTTCGTCGCCTTCGGCCGCTTCGGGCCGGAGTCTTTCGGCTGACACACCGGGCGTGTCACATTTGGTGTGACACCGTCGGCTCGCTGGTGACGGAGCGTTGCAGTGGCGTCGAATATGCGGACGTTTCCATGAGACGCCACGTGACGTCGATCAGCAAGGAGCATCCCTCACGTGATTACCGACACCCCCGCCACCAGCACCTACCAGCAGGTCCAGCCCTACCTCTTCACCGTCGCCTACCGGATGACCGGCAGCGCATCCGAATCCGAGGATCTCGTCCACGACGCCTGGATTCGCTATCTCGATGCCGGCTCGCCCCCGGTCGACTCGATCCGAGCGTGGCTGACGAAGGTCGTCTCGCGCCTCGCGCTCGACTACCTGAAATCCGCCCGCGTCAAGCGCGAGCAGTACGCAGGGACCTGGCTGCCGGAGCCGGTGCTGACCGGAGCGGTGCTCGACGGCCCGGAAGCCACGGTCGAGCGCCGTGAGGAGGTATCGATCGCCTTTCTCATGCTGCTGGATCACCTCAACCCCGAGCAACGCGTCGTGTACGTGCTGCGCGAGGTGCTCGCGTTGCCCTACGACGAGATTGGCGAGCATGTTGGCAAGTCGGCCGCGGCCTGCCGGCAGATCTACCACCGGGCGCAGCTCCGGTTGGCTGACGAGCGACGCCCGGCGATCGCGCCGGATGCCGAGCATCGCGCGCTGGTCGAGCGATTCCTGGAGACTGTCCAGGCCGGAGACGTTACCGGGCTCGCCGCGTTGCTGACCGAGGATGTGGCCGTGATGGGCGATGCCGGGCCCACGCGACCGGCGCCGAAACGGCCAATCGCCGGCGTCAGCGAGGTTTCGCGCGTGGCGTCCGGCTACATCAGCGCGGCGCTGGCGCGGCACGTGACCATGCGGTTCGCGGTGGTCGACCTCAACGGCGCGCCAGCCGTTGTGGCAACCGATGCGGGCCGCCTGGAGGCTGTGCTGGTGTTCGACGTTCGTGATGGCGGCATCGCCGCGCTACGCGGGGTACAGGATCCGGCCAAGCTCGCCTGGCTCGCGCGCGAAATGGATCTGTTGCCGCCGGCCGGCCTCGGCTGATCGGCAGGTCGGCCGAGGCGGGAAATAACGGGCATGGCGGTCGCTCGTGGATATACGCGCGCGCCAGTGATGGGCGAAAACGGCGTATCGTGGAATACGGAAAATGATGATGCGGGCGACTGCCCGGTCATCGTGTCGCCGGCTCGGACAACGCCGGCAAGGAGGACATCGTGGCATTTGGACGAATCGACAGGGCGGCCGTGCAGGGCGCCTACGCGCAGATGGTCAATCTCGAAACATACATTCACGGCACCGGGCTGGAACGGTCGCTGCTGGAGTTGGTGAAGATCCGCGCGTCGCAGATCAACGGGTGCGCATTTTGCCTCTCCATGCACACCCGCGACGCCCTGAAGGCCGGCGAGCGACAGGATCGGCTCGCGGTGCTGCCGGCCTGGCGCGAGACCGACTGGTTCACCGCACGCGAGCGGGCGGCGCTGGCGTGGGGCGAGGCGGTGACGAAGCTGGACCACCGCGCGGTGCCGGATGACGTCTTCGAGCAGGCTCGCACCGAGTTCAGCGAGCAGGAACTGGCCGACCTGACGCTGGCGGTCGTGGCGATCAACGGCTGGAACCGCTTCAACGTCGCCTTCCACGGCGAGCCGGACGCGTTCGATGTCGACACAGGCGAGCAAGCCGCCGCCGACTGAGCTGCAACCCGAAGTCATGCGTGGACGTCGCCCGTGTGCTGGAAAG
>JAEVYR010000329.1 GCA_023392645.1 Chloroflexota bacterium
GGACCGAGCCAGTCGCGCTCCCAGGCGACGACGGCTTCGAGCGAGTCGAGCGCATCAAGCTGATTGGTTGCCTGCGCGCGCGCCTCGGCGATTTTTTCAGAGAGCCCGTGGGTTTGTGTCGACATTCGCGTTCCTCGAATAGCGTTCCTGAAAACAGGCATGGAAAAACCCCTCGGCAGGGACGAGGGGTTGCCACGCGGTACCACCCTGCTTCACCGGCGGTGCCGGCGCGCTCTTGATTCTCCGGGAATCATCGGTCCGATACGGGAGGCCAGCCCGGCGTTGCCAACTCGGGAGTGAACGGTCCGCACCGATCGTCGCCAGCTCGCAGTCTCAGGCGGGCGTTCCCTGTCCGAAGGGGTTGTCGCGGACCTCGTTCCGTCACAGTCACGGTTCTTCGGTTGTCCTGCCACCAGTATACGGCGTCTGCGCGGCGGCGTGGTCGTCGAACCGCCCTATACTTGGCCAGAATCGATCGGCAGTGTGCCCCGTGGGGCGGAGGAGCAGTGAGACGATGTTCGACCGTGTGATCGAGGTGGTGCATGCCCGCGAGATTCTCGACTCGCGGGGCAACCCGACCGTCGAGGTGGAGGTCTATCTGTCGAGCGGCGCGGTAGGCAACGCGGCGGTGCCCTCCGGCGCGTCGACCGGCGCCTACGAGGCGGTCGAGTTGCGGGACGGCGACAAGAAGCGCTACGGCGGGAAGGGCGTGCAGACGGCCGTCGAAAACATCAACGCAGAGATCGCCGAGGTCGTCGTTGGCATGGACCCACTCGACCAGGTTGGCATCGACCTGCTCATGCGGGAGATCGATGGGACGGCCAACAAGGGCCGCCTCGGCGCGAACGCGATTCTCGGCGTGTCGCTGGCGGTTGCCCGGGCGGCAGCCGAAGAGGTCGGGCTGCCGCTGTATCGGTACCTCGGCGGACCGAACGCGCGGACGCTGCCGGTTCCGATGATGAACATCGTCAACGGCGGCAAGCACGCCGAGGGCTCCAGCGTCGATATGCAGGAGTTCATGGTGATGCCCGTCGGCGCGGAGACCTTCGCCGAAGGGCTGCGGCAGGGCACCGAAGTGTTTCACACGCTGAAGAAGGTGCTTGCCGAGCGCGGGCTGAACACCAACGTCGGCGACGAGGGCGGCTACGCGCCGAGCCTCGAATCGAACGAGACGGCCGTGAAGCTCGTGCTGGAAGCGATCGAGCGGGCGGGCTACACGCCGGGTGAGGATATCGTGCTCGCGCTCGATCCGGCCTCGACCGAGTTCTACGAGGACGGTTCGTACAACCTGAAGGGCGAGGGGCGAAAACTGTCGTCGGCCGAGATGGTCGACTTCTGGGCGGAATGGGTGGAGAAGTACCCGATCGTCTCGATCGAGGACGCGCTCGCCGAGGACGACTGGGAGGGGTGGCAGGCGCTGACGGCGAAGATCGGCGGCCGCTGCCAGCTCGTCGGTGACGATCTCTACGTCACCAACACCGAGCGCCTGAGGCGCGGCATCGAGGAGGCGTCCAGCAACGCGATCCTGGTGAAGCTGAACCAGATCGGGACGCTGACCGAGACGATGGAGGCGATCGACATGGCCCACCGCGCCGGATTCAAGGCGGTGATCTCCCACCGGTCGGGCGAGACGGCGGACACCTTCATCGCCGATCTCGCCGTGGCCACCAACGCCGGCGAGATCAAGACCGGCGCGCCCTCGCGGGTCGACCGGGTGGCGAAGTACAACCAGCTGCTGCGTATTGAGGAGGAGCTCGCCGACACCGCCGTCTACCCCGGCCGGGCGATTTTGCCGTAGGGTGAGGCTGAAGAGGTCACTATCGCCGCCGCAGGGGTGGACCTGCGAAGCAGTTGTCCGCCCCTACGACCGTCGCTTACCTCGCGGCTGCCGCATCAGCAGCGAGGGCTCGGACATGTCGGGGTGATGCGGCAGGCCGAGGAGGTCGATGATCGTGGTGCCGATCGCCGAGAGCCGGGCATGCTGGCGGAGCTGCATGTGCCGCAGGGGCGAATCGTCGGGCGCGACGAGTACCACGGGCACCGGGTTGGTGGTGTGCGCGGTCATCGGGTCGTCGGTGCCGGGCACGCGCATCACGTCGGCGTTGCCGTGGTCGGCCGTCACCAGCGCGACGCCATGCGCGCTATCGACGATGCGGCCGAGGCAGCGGTCGACGGTCTCGACAGCCTTGCGTGTCGCGCTGATGTCGCCGGTGTGACCGACCATGTCGGCGTTGGCGAAGTTGACGATGATGAAGTCGTAGGCATCGCTTTCGATCGCCTCGACGACGCCGTCGCAGACCGCCGGCGCGCTCATTTCCGGCTGGAGGTCGTAGGTCGCCACCTTCGGTGACGGGATCAGCCGGCGATCCTCGCCCGGGTAGGGCTCCTCGCGGCCGCCGTTGAGGAAGAACGTGACGTGGGGATACTTCTCGGTCTCGGCGGTGTGGAACTGCCGGAGACCCGCCTCGCTGATCACCCGCGCGATTGGCCAGGTGACGTCCTGCGGCGGGTAGGCGACCGTGACCGGAAGGTCCTCCTCGTAGCGCGTCATCGTGGTCATCGACATCGGGATGCCGGGAAGATTTCCTCGGTCGAAGCCGTCGAAATCCGGAACGGTCAGCGCCTCGGTGAGCTGGCGCGCGCGGTCCGAGCGGAAGTTGAAGAAGATACCTTCGTCGTGCTGCCGGATGATGCGGTCGCCGACACCCCATTCGCCGATGCGAACCGGCTCGACGAACTCATCGGTCACGCCGGCGTCGTAGGAGGCGCGGATCGCCTCGATCGCGGTCAGCTTCGTGGGACCGCCGGCACCCGTGACCACCTCGAAGGCGCGCTTCGTTCGCTCCCAGCGGTGGTCGCGGTCCATCGCGTAGTATCGGCCCGAGACCGATGCGATGCAGATGTCCTCGACCGGGCTGTTGTCGACCACGCGCTGGAGGTGGCTGAGGTATTCGATGCCGCTGTCTGGCGCGGTGTCGCGCCCGTCGGTGAAGGCGTGGATGCGTACCGGTGTTTTCGGCCACGCAGCCGCCACCTCGATCAGCGCGTCGAGGTGATCGATACTGCTGTGCACGCCGCCGCTGCTGACGAGCCCCATCAGGTGCACCGCGCCGCCGTGGGCGGTCGCTCGCTCGAAGGCCGACCGCAACGCCTCATTCTGCTGGAAGTTCCCCTCGCGAATGTCGCGGTCGATCCTCGTGATCCACTGGTAAACGATGCGTCCGGCGCCGATGTTGAGGTGCCCGACTTCGGAGTTGCCCATCTGCCCTTCGGGCAAACCGACGTCTTCCCCGGACGTGCGCAGGGTCGCGTTGGGGTAGGTCCGGAGCAGCCGATCCATCACCGGGGTGTCGGCCGACCAGACCGCGTTCGTCGCGATGGGCTCGCCCAGCCCCCAGCCGTCGAGGATCACCAGCACCACCGGCCGGATTTCTGCGGAAGTCATGTTGCTGCATCCTTCGCCTGGAGCCCGCCTCGATCGGCCGGCGCTGTCGAAATCATGCGACAATGAACGGGTCATTGTCAGGGACTCAGTCTTGCGATATGGGGGAAAGGATCACATGGCGACGTATCAGGTCACGCTCATTCCCGGGGACGGCATCGGACCGGAGGTGGCGGATGCCACCCGGAAGGTGCTCGACGCGACCGGTATTGGCTTCGACTGGGATGTCCAGCAGGCCGGCAGCGATGCGATGGAGGAAACCGGCGCGCTGCTGCCCCAGGCGACGATCGATTCGGTGCGGCGGAACGGCATTGGCCTGAAGGGGCCGATCACGACGCCGATCGGCAGCGGCTTCCGGAGCGTCAACGTCGGGCTGCGCCAGGAGCTGGAGCTCTTCGCGAACCTGCGGCCGGGGCGGACCATCAAGGGCGTGCAGTCGACCTTCGACGATATCGATCTCGTGGTCGTGCGCGAGAACCTCGAAGACCTCTACGCCGGCGTGGAGTTCGACACCGGCACTCCGGAGGCGGCGGAGGTGATCGAGGCGATCAATGCCCGCAGCCAGAAGCAGATCGCGCCGGATGCCGCGATCAGCATCAAGATGATCACGCCTGAAGGATCGCGGCGGATCGTGGAGTTCGCGTTCGAGTACGCGCGCAAGAACGGGCGTAAGCTCGTGACCGCCGTGCACAAGGCGAACATCATGAAGTACTCGGACGGGCTCTTCCTGCATGTCGCCCAGGAGGTGGCGAAGGATTACCCCGATATCGAGTTCAACGACCGGATCGTAGACAACATGTGCATGCAGCTCATGCAAAAGCCGGAGCTGTACGACGTGCTGGTGATGCCGAACCTCTACGGAGATATCGTCAGCGACATCGTGGCGGGCATGGTTGGCGGCCTCGGCGTCGCGCCGGGCGGCAACATCGGCAAGGATGCGGCGGTGTTCGAGCCTATCCATGGCTCGGCCCCGTCCCACGCCGGCAAGAACGAAGCGAACCCGGTGGCGATGCTCCTGTCCGGAGCGCTGATGCTGCGCCACCTCGGTGAGGTCGACACCGCCGAGCGGGTCGAGAACGCGGTCGAGTCGGTGATTTCCGCCGGCGAGAAGGTCACCTACGACCTTCGAGAGGATCGGGACCCATCGAAAGCCGCGAGCACGACCGAGATGGCCGACGCCATCGTCGCGGCGCTCCAGGACCGGTAACCCGGAAAGCGCACGTCATGGTGTTGCCTCTGCCCCAGCGGCAAGATCGACCATACCCGGCGCCGGCGACCTCACTGATCGGA
>JAEVYR010000352.1 GCA_023392645.1 Chloroflexota bacterium
GGACCGCACCATCGTCGACATGGTCTTCACCGGTCTCGTGCGCTACAAGCCCGGCACCGTGAGCGAGCTCGAGCCGGATATCGCCGCCGAGATGCCGACCGCCGCCGAGAACGACGACGGCACCCAAACCTGGACCGTCAAACTGCGCGACGATGTGATGGTGCACGCCAGCGAGACCGCCGGTACCGACGCCTACGCGCTCACCTCGGCTGACGTCGTCTTCTCGCTGCAGAAGGCGGCCAACCCCGACACTTCCAGCTACTCGGCCAACTACGAGGGCTGGTCGTTCGAGGCCGTCGATGACACGACGGTCGAGATCACGGTCGAGCAGCCGGTCACGGAGACGCTGTTCTTCCCGAACATCGCCAACTACTCGGGTGGCTTCATCATCCCGCAGAAGCCGTTCGAGGCGCTCGGCGCCGACGGTTTCGTCGCCAACCCGGTCGGCACCGGCCCGTTCATGTTCGAGAGCTACACGCCGCAGAACAGCGTCATGCTCACCGCCAACCCCGACTTCTACCGCGGCGCGCCCAAGCTCGGCGGCGTCGAGGTGCGCTTCATCGCCGACCCGACCTCGCGCGAGCTCGGCCTGCAGTCGGGCGACCTCGACGTCATCAACGGTCTGCCGGAGGCCCAGTGGGTCGAGAGCATGAACCAAAACGAGGGCTTCGTGGCCGAAGTCTTCGGCGTCGGCGAGGTGATCTTCCTCAATATCAACACCGAAATGGAGCCGTTCGACGATCCCGCCGTGCGCGAGGCCGTGATCAAGGCGCTCAGCCGCGAAAACCACGTCGCGCTGTTCGGCGAGCCGGTCGGCGAGCCAGTCTACTCGGTCGTGCCGGCGCAGCAGATGCCGGGCGGTCTCACCGAAGAGGAGGCGACCGAGGCGGGCGTCAACTTCGAGCAGGATATCGAGGGCGCCACGCAGCTCCTGGCCGACGCCGGGTTCGCTGACGGCATCGAGATCGATCTCGTCACCTCCGAGATGGAAGACTACCGGCGCAACTACGAGGTGATGGCCGAGGAGCTCCGCCAGATCGGCATCACGGTCAACCTCGAGGTCGTCCAGCACGCGGCGATGCACGAGCTGATCCGGCAGGATGAGAACGCGCTGACGATTTACATCGCCTTCCGGCCGAACGCCGATGTCTACCTCGCCCAGTTCTTCACGAGCGGCACCGAGGACGCGCCCAACGTCACGAACTTCTCGAAGTTCGACGTGAGCGACCTGCGCGAGCAGGCGCTGGCGACCACGGACGCCGCCGAGCAGGAAAAGCTCTGGAAGCAGGCGAACGTCGAAATCCTGAAGAACTTCGCCGGATACGGCTTCCTGCTGAAGAACCTGGCGTACGCTCGCTCGGAAGCCGTTGACTACGGCCACGAGCTCGAGGCCGTGATCAACCTCTACCCGGGCATCGACGAGACGACGTCGATCTCGCAGTAGCCGACCAGCCCGCCGGAGCGAATCCCGGTACGTCGCACGGACGCCAGATGGGCTCTTGCCCGGTGGCGTCCGTGCCCGTTCGTGCGGCGGTGTTCGCCCACCTTTCCCACCCGAGGCACGCGCATGCTGCGACACATCCTGCGACGCCTGCTGCTGGCCATTCCCACGCTGTTCGTCGTGGTGACGATCATTTTCCTGCTCGTGCGCGTCATCCCTGGCGATCCGGCGCGCGCGGCGCTGGGCGACAACGCAACGGAATCCGCGGTCGAAGCCCTGCAGGAGCAGCTTGGACTCAACAAGCCGATCTTCGAGCAGTATCTGGACTACATGAAAGGCCTGCTGCAGGGCGACCTCGGCACGTCGCTGATCAACCGGCAGCCGGCGTGGGACCAGATCAGCTTCGTGCTGCCCCACACGCTCGAGCTCACGTTCGCGGCGCTGCTCGTGGCCCTCATCCTCGGCATCCCGATCGGGGTTGCCTCGGCCGTCAAGCAGAACACCCCCATCGACTACGCCGGTCGCATCTTCTCGCTCGCGGGGCTGTCGATGCCGGCCTTCTACCTCGGCCTGCTGATGATGTTCCTGTTCGCGGCAAAGCTGGGCTGGTTCCCGGCCATCGGCGCCGGCGATTTCTCCGATCCGGCCGACAACCTCAAGCGCCTCGTGCTGCCCGCCGTCTCGCTCGGGCTGATCGAAATGGCCTACATCGCGCGCATGACTCGCTCGGTGATGTTGAACATCCTCTCCGACGATTACGTGCGCACCGCTCGCGCGAAAGGCCTCAACGACCGCGTCGTCCTCTTCAGGCACGCATTCCGGGCGGGGCTGGTGCCGATCGTCTCGCTGGTCGGCATCTTCATCATCGGGCTGATCGGCAGCTCGGTGCTGACCGAAGAGGTGTTCGCGCGGCCCGGACTGGGCAAGCTGATGGTCGGCGCCAGCAAGCAACGCGACTACACGCTGCTCCAGGCGATCATGGTGCTGTACGCCTTCATCATCATCGTGATCAATATCATCGTCGACATCGTGTACACCATGGTCGATCCACGCGTGAGGTACGACTGATGGCGCAGGCATCCACCGCGTCCGCCCCGCTGCGGGGCGGCAATACCCCAGAGATCCAGATCGTCTCGCAGCGCGCCCGCGCGTGGCGCACCTTCCGGCGCAACAAGACCGCCCTGATCGGGCTCGTGCTGATCGTCTTCGTCGTGCTGGTCGCGGTGCTCGCGCCGCTGATCGCACCCTATGACCCGATCGAGCAGAGCACGATCAATCGCCTGCAGGGCCCTTCCGCCGATCACTGGCTCGGCCGCGACGACTACGGCCGCGACCTGTTCAGCCGCATCATCTACGGCACCCGCATCGCGCTGGTCGTCGGCATCTTCTCGGTGCTGCTCGGCGGCGTGCTGGGCACCGCGATGGGCTTGGTGGCCGGCTTCTTCGGGGGCCGCGTCGGCACGCTGATCATGCGGGTCGTCGA
>JAEVYR010000371.1 GCA_023392645.1 Chloroflexota bacterium
GCCCAAAATCGCGACCCTGCGCTACCGGATCATGCCTGAGGAATCGGCCCGGCTCGCGGCGATCCGCACCGGCGAGATCCAGCTCACCGCCATCACCGACCCGCTCACCGTCGAATCGGCCAAGCAGAGCGAAGGCGTCGAGGTGCTGGAGCAGGACACGACCGATTACTACCTGCTCGGGCTCAACTGCGCCGAGCCGCCGTTCGACGACCCGAAGGTCCGGCAGGCGCTGAGCCTGGCGATCGACCGGCAGGCCATCATCGACGCCGTCTTCTTCGGCCGTGGGCAGGTGAGCGGGCCGATTGTGCCGACCATGGGCGACTGGGCCCAACCGGTGGAGGATCTCCCCAACTACGCGGTCGATCGCGACCAGGCGAAGGCGCTGCTGAAGGAGGCCGGCGCGAGCGACCTGACCTTCAAGATCGTGGTCGGCTCGCTCTATCAGGAGTTCGAGAACATCGCGCTCGTGATCCAGGACCAGCTCGCCGAGATCGGCGTGACCGTCGAGCTGGAGCCGGTCGAGTGGGGCACCTTCATCGATCGCTGGATCGCCCGCGACTTCCAGAGTTTCGTCAGCTACAACAGCAGCGGCGATGATCCGGACGGCGCGCTCTACTCGGCATTCATCACCGATGGCGGCACGAACGCCTTCCAGTACAGCGATCCCAAGGTCGACGAGCTCCTCGAAACGGGCCGCGCCACCACCGATCCGGACGCGCGCCGGTCCACCTATCAGGAGCTCGAAACGGTCCTGGCGGAGCAGGCTCCCGTGGTCTTCATCTGCACCCGGGTCGGCTTCTTCGCCGTGCGCGACACCGTGAGCGGGTTCGCGCCGACCGTGGCGCAGACGTGGAGCACGCTGAGCCAGACGACGGTCGAGCAAGGGTAAGGGAACCCGCCGGCTTGTGTGCCGGGGTCATCCATGGTGATCGGCTCCGGCGCGCAGGGAAGCATGCTGATCGCGCACCCGCTGACGAGGTCGTGGCGTTATGGCTCAGGTGCTGTATCGCCTCGTCGAGGCGAACCCACCAACGCTCAGGGACTTCATGTCGTACAGAGCACTCGGCAGGCCTCTGGTGAATGAAGCAAATCGCGACATCTGGGAAGGGATATCGGTCCAGAACACGCTGGCGCAAGCTCGTAATCGAGCAAAAGTTCTGCGCGGCAAGACACACGTCGCCATCCTCGAAATCCCGGATGATCCCCCTGTACGCTGTGAACGGACCGGGGAGCACCGCGGACATTTCACGCTATGGGGTGTGCCTCACGTCCTGCTAAGCTATATACGAGATGTGGTCAGGGTTGATGCATCGTGAGGAGTCCACATGAAGCCGCGCTTCGAGCTTTGGGATACCGACACGGCAAACCTTCTGGGATCGTACGAGTCGATCCCGGACGTGCTGTCGGATCTCAACAAGGCATTCCCTACCGCTGAAGCCAAGCTTCACATCAAGGACCTTGTGCTCACGCTGGAACTTGGTGGGGATGACGACGACACCATGATCCTCCTGGCCGGTCCAGACCTGTACCGACTCACCCGGCCGCTGCCCGCCTGTGAGGCGATCGCCAGTTGAGATAGTCTCCGAAATGGTTGGCATTTCGACCGGAGCGCCCGCAGGGCGCGCAGCGGAGAAATCTCTCGCGTTCGGACGTTGCGACGCTGCACGGGAGAGATTTCTCGACACGCCGCTGCGCGGCGGCTCGAAATGACATCATCGTTCGTGTTCGCCCGCCGCAACTCCAACTACTCGAGGTTTCATGCTCGGTTTCCTGATTCGGCGCCTGGCCACGGTGGTCGTGCCGACGCTGCTCGGCATCTCCATCCTGGTGTTCGGCGCCATGCACCTGATCCCCGGCAACTTCGTCGATGTCGCCATCGGCATCGGCCCGGATGTGAGCGACGAGCAGCGCGAGGCGATCGCGGCGCGGTACGGTCTCGACGCCCCCCTCCCGATCCAATACCTCCGGTGGCTCGGCAACCTGCTGCAGGGCGACCTCGGTGACTCGCTGCGCTCCGGCACCTCCGTGACCGGCGAGATCGCCAGCCGCCTGCCGGCGACGCTCGAGCTTGCCCTGCTGGCGACGGTCGTCTCGCTCGTCATCGCCATCCCGGCGGGCATCATCGCGGCGGTGAACCGTGATGGACCCTGGGATATCGTGCTTCGCGTGCTCGGCCTGGTCGGCCTGTCGGTGCCGAACTTCCTGATCGCGACCTTCCTCGTGCTGTTCATCTCGACGCGCTGGCCGGTGCTGCCGACCACCGGTTTCGTGCCCCTCGGCGAGGACGTGGGAGGCAACCTCAAGTCGCTGGCGCTGCCGGCGATCTCGCTCGGGGCGCTGCTGGCCGCGTCGGCCATGCGGATGATGCGATCGTCGGTGCTGGAGGAGCTTGGCAAGGACTACCTGATGGTCGCTCGCGCCAAGGGGCTGTCGAGCCGGGTGGTGGTGATGCGCCACGCCGTGCGCAACGCGCTGGTGCCGGTGATCACGGTGGTGGGCATCCAGACCGGCTACCTGCTCGGCGGCACGGTGATCGTCGAACAGATCTTCTCGATTCCCGGGATCGGTCGCCTCGCGCTCGATGCCGTGCTGCAGCGCGACTACCCGGTGGTGCAGGGCACCACGCTCTTCATCGCCGCCGCGTTCGTGGCGATGAACACGCTCGCCGACGTCGTCTACGGGCTGGTCGATCCGCGGATCCGGGTGCGATGATGGGCCGTACTCCCGGACGCGCCCTGCGCGCGCTGATGCGACACCACCTGACCGGCGCGATCGCCGGTGTGCTGCTGCTGCTGATCGTGATCGCGGCGCTGCTGGCACCGTGGCTGGCGACCGGCGACCCGACCGACATGCAGCCGATCGACCGGCTGAAATCCCCGCGCGAATCGGGCCTGATGGGTACCGACGTTTTCGGACGCGACATTTGGAGCCGCATCCTGTACGGCGCGCGGGTTTCGCTGGCGATCGGAGGCATCTCGGTGCTGGCCGCCGCCGTGCTGGGCACCGCGCTCGGGCTGATCTCGGGCTACCTGCGCGGCTGGCAGGACTACGTGGTGATGCGGGTGATGGACGTGCTGTTCTCGTTCCCGTCGATCCTGCTGGCGATCCTGATCGTCTCGATCAACGGCGCGGGGTTCCTCAGCATCGTGCTCGCGATCGTGCTGGTGCAGGTGCCGATCTTCGCGCGGGTGGTGCGCGGCGCGGTGCTGGTGGCGGCGCGGGTCGACTATGTCCAGGCCGCCGAGGCGGCGGGCGCATCGACCGCGCGCATCCTGAGCCGGCATATCCTGCCGAACGTGACCGCGCCGCTGCTCGTGCAGATGGCGCTGAGCATCTCCGGCGCGATCGTGATCGAGGCGGCGCTGAGCTTTCTCGGGCTCGGCGCGGTGCCGCCCGACCCGTCGCTGGGATCGATGCTCAGCGAAAACCGCGTCGCCATGGAGCTGGCGCCGTGGACCGTCATCTTTCCCGGTTTGGCGCTGGGAGGCATGGTGCTGACGATCAACCTGTTCGGCGACACCGTGCGGGACCTCCTGGATCCGCGCGTCCGCTCGGCGACGTCGATGTAGCGACGCGCTGGTGACTCGGCGTCACCGGACATGCGATAATCGCATCACATCACTCTATCGGGACCCGTGATGAGGCCTCGCGGGCGGCGTGCGGTCC
>JAEVYR010000440.1 GCA_023392645.1 Chloroflexota bacterium
CCGGCTTCGATCAGGCCGAGCACTTCACCGACCGTGACGGTGTCGCCCTCCTGCTTCTGGATCGCCTGCAGTACGCCGTCGTCCTCGGCGGTCACATCGAGGTTGACCTTGTCGGTCTCGAGCTCGAGGATCGTCTCGCCGCGCGAGACATCCTCGCCCTCGGATTTCAGCCACTGGCCGACCACCGCGTCGACGAGCGATTCTCCCAACGGCGGCACCTTGATCTCGATCGCCATCTGCTTGTCGTTCTCCTCGATGCACGCGGGGTCGGAAGCGCGCTGGCTCCCGACCTCCGCCAGTCCCGTTCTCGGACTCGATGTGTCAGCTTGCGGCCACAGCGGCGCGCTCGTCCTGTCGAACCTTCTTCTTGCCGCTCCCGCGCGTGCCGTTGGCGCCGTTGGTCTCGTCGATCTCCGGCGCGTTTTCGAGCGCGCTCGCGACGATCGCCGCCTGCTCCTCGTTGTGCTGTTCGAGCGATCCTTCCGCCGGCGACGAGCGCTCGGGGCGACCGATGTAGCGAACCGGGTAACGGTCCCGGATCAACTCGCGCAGCCGCTGGACCATGAAGGTCCACGCGCCCATGTTCTTCGGCTCTTCCTGAACCCAGACGATTTCCTGCAGGTTCGGGTAGCCCTCGATCATGCCGCCAAGAATCGAGCCCTGGAACGGCGCGATTTGCTCGACCCGAACCACCGCCACCCGCTCGGCGTCGCCGCGCAGGTCGCTGCTTTCGAGGTCGACCGCCACCTTGCCGGTGCACAGCACCAACCGCGTGACCTTGTCCTTGCGGTCCACGGCCCTGGGGTCATCGATCACCGGCAGGAAGGTGCCTTCCGTGAACTGCGCCGGGATCGAGGCAGCCAGCGGGTTGCGCAACAGGCTCTTCGGCGTCATCAGCACCAGGGGCCGCGGATCGCGGTCGAGGCGGGCCGCCTGGCGACGCAGCAGGTGGAAGTACTGGCTCGCGCTGGTGAGGTTGGCGACCCGCATGTTGTCGTTGGCGGCGAGCTGGAGGAATCGCTCCAGCCGGGCGCTGGAGTGCTCAGGGCCCTGCCCCTCGTAGCCGTGCGGCAGCAGCAGCACGAGCGCCGGCTCCTGCCCCCACTTGGCGCGGGCCGCCGAGAGGAACTGGTCGATCACGATCTGGGCGCCGTTGACGAAATCGCCAAACTGCGCCTCCCACAGCACGAGCGCCTCGGGCGCCTCGACGCTGTAGCCATATTCGAAGCCCATCGCCGCGTTTTCGGAGAGCGGGCTGTTGTAGACGGCGAACGACGCCTGCGCTTCCTTCAGGTGCTGCAGCGGCGCGTATTCCTCGCCGGTCTTCGCATCGTGGAGGACGAGATGCCGCTGGCTGAAGGTGCCGCGCTGGGCATCCTGGCCGGTGAGACGGATCGGATTGCCATCGGCGAGAATCGCGGCGAAGGCGAGCGACTCGGCGTGCGCCCAGTCGATCTTTCCGTTCTCGTCGTGCACCACCCTGGCACGGCGCTCCCACTGCCGCTTGAGCTTGCTGTTCGGGGTGAAGCCCTCGGGCAGCGCGTGCAGCCCAGCGTCCAGCTCGAGCAGCATCTCCGGCGTGAGGGCGGTCTCGACCTCCTCGCGCGGGCCGCGGGTCAGCTCCTCGGCATCGTCATAGGTGTCGGTGCCCTCGGTGATGCCCTTGCGGATGTTGGTGAGGCGATCGAGCACCTTCCGCTCCATCGCAGCGGCATCGTCGGCGGCGACCACGCCACGCTCGGCGAGGCGCTCGGCCCAGATCGCCCGCGCGGTGGGGTGCTTGCTGATCTTCTGGTACAGCATCGGCTGGGTGAAGGCGGGCTCATCCCCCTCGTTGTGACCCCAGCGACGATAGCCGACGACGTCGATCAGGAAATCCTTGCCGAACTCGCGCCGGTACGCCATCGCCATCCGGGCGGCCTGGAGGCAGGCGGCCGGATCGTCGGCATTGACGTGCACCACCGGAATCTCGAAGCCCTTGGCGAGATCGCCGGCGTAGAGCGTCGAGCGGGAATCCTCCGCGTTGGTGGTGTAGCCGATCTGGTTGTTGGCGATGATGTGGATCGTGCCGCCGGTCGTGTAGCCGCGCAGGCCGGAGAGGTTGAGCGACTCCGCCACGACGCCCTGGCCGGGGAAGGCCGCGTCGCCGTGGATGAGGATCGAGAGCGCGCGGGTCGGGTCCTGCACCGGGGCGCCCGCGTTGTCGCGGTCGTCCTGCGCGGCGCGGGTCATGCCCAGCACGACCGGGTTGACAGCCTCGAGGTGGCTCGGGTTCGGCGCGAGGATGATCGGCATCTTGACGCGCTCGCCCGTCTCCGGGTTTCGGGTCATCCGCGCGCCGAGGTGGTACTTGACGTCGCCGGTGCGGATGTCCTCCGCCGCCTCGGAACCGGACGCGGTGCGCCGCTGGCCGCCCTCGAACGCCGCGATGATGGCGCCATAGGGCTTGCTGAGGATGTGGGTCATCACGTTGAGGCGACCGCGGTGCGCCATGCCGAGGAAGACCGCCCGCGTGCCGACCATGGCGGCATCGTCGGTGATCTGGTCGAGCATCGGCACGACGATGTCGTTGCCCTCGATCGAGAACCGCTTCTGTCCGAGATAGGTCTGGTGCAGGAAGCGCTCGAAGACCTCGACCTGGGTGAGGCGTTCGAGCAGCTTGCGGTCCGTCTGCTCGTCGAGATCGCCGGTGTACTGGCCCGACTCGATCGCGTTGGCGAGCCAGGCGCGCTCGGTGGCGATCTGGACATGGTCGAAGTCGAACCCGATCCGGCCCTCGTAGCGCTGGCGCAGGCGAGCGATCGCCTCGGCGGCGTTCGCGGCCCCTTCGGCAACCTGCCCACCGATGACGTCGGCGGGCAGTGCTTCGAGATCGGTCTGGGTCAGCCCGTAGAATGCCGGGTCCAGCTCGGGCGCGCCGATAGGCGCCCCTCCCAGCGGATCGAGTTGGACCGCGAGGTGGCCGTTGTCGCGAATGCCATCGGCCAGCGATGCCGCGCCCGCGGCCTTCTTCAGCTCGGCGACACCGACGGCCGGGGCCGCGCTCGTCGTCGCCACGGCAGCGGTCGTGGGAATACCCTCGGGGGGCGGCGTGAATGTTTCGAAAAAGGCTCGGTTCTCGGCATCGACTGACTCCGGGTCAGCAAGATACCGATCGTAGAGCTCCAGCACGTAGCCAGCGTTCGGCCCAAGAAACGCGCCAAGGTCGCTCATAATCCAGTCCGTTCGGCTCCCTGATGTGCGCTCCCACCGCTCGGTGGGCCAACACATCGTCGACTCGTACGCACCCGCCCGACGCAGGTATCCATGTGACGAGTGTGTCGGGCGCTGCGGTGCGCGTCTGCGGTTCGGGCTCGCATGCTCTGTGCCGACGGGTCGCAGCTCCCGGAATTGCCCACAGGATACCATGCATGGCGGGCGATTCGGACCTACCGTCGCACCCCCGTGATGCCCCGTCAAGCGCGAAATCGCATCGCGTCGACGCCGGTCTGTAGCCGCGGCGTGGCCGGTCGCGAAACGGGTCAGCCGACGTGCACCACCGGCCGTCGCGCCGCGTCCGGCTCGGCGCGCCGCAGGATCTCGTGCGTCACCGGCGCGATGTCGCCCTCGCCGAAGAGCATGAAGCGCGCGAGGTACTTCAGCGGGTTGCCCTCCGCCCACCCGAAGTAGACGTGGGGGCGCTCTCCGGTCATGTCGCGTATCTCGAGGAGCACCCCGGCGATCGCGTTCGGCACCGACGAGCTGTACACGCGCAGCACCCGGTTCGGACCGATCTGCTCGCCCACCACCTGGAGCTCCGGGGCGAATTCCGAGGCGTCGGTCACGATCACCTCGAGGAACAGGACCTTGCCGAGATAGGGGATGCGGCTCGTTTCCCGCTCCTCCTGCTCCTTGAGCAGGTACTCGCGCGGGGTCCGCTGGTCCGGGTGGTTGGCGATCAGCCGCACCGGCCCGAGCTCGCCCGCCTGCCGGATGAACCGGATCGCCGCTGGATCGAAGGTGACCGCGTGCACCCGCAGCTCGGTCGAGCGCCAGACCCGGGAGCCCAGCGAGGTCACCACGATGGCAACGATGAAGAAGGACGCGATCTTGATGCCGTCGGGCCGCTCGATGACGTTCACCACGGTGGTGTACACGAACACGGCGGTAATCGAGGCGAAGGCGAGCAGCAGGCGCCGGTTGCCGAGCCGGCGCACCGAGAGCGTGACCGCGACGGCCGCCGAGGAGATCAACACCAGCACGCCGGTGGCGTAGGCGCCGCCCTGTGCGTCGACATCCGCGTCGAAGAGCAATGTCACCGCGACCGCGATCGCGGCGAACACCAGCACCAGCGGCCGGGTCGCGCGGGTCCAGTCGGGCGCCATGCCGTATCGCGGCAGGTAACGCGGCACGATGTTGAGCAACCCCGCCATGGCCGAGGCGCCGGCGAACCAGAGGATGCTGATGGTGCTGATGTCGTAGATTGTGCCGAAGACGTTGCCGAGATGCTCGTGGGCGACCCAGGCGAGCGCGCGGCCGTTGGCGTCGCCGCCTTCCCTGTAGGCGACTTCGGGCACCAGCAGGGCAGTGGCGAAC
>JAEVYR010000477.1 GCA_023392645.1 Chloroflexota bacterium
GCGCGGGGGTCGCCTGGCGCGCGGCGGCGCTGGCGGTGAGACCGGCGGCCAGGACCGGGGTGGTGCCGAGCAGCGCGCGGCGTGAGGTCTGGAATCGGTTCATGCGATGCCTCCTTGATCCATTGGCGGGACCGCGACGGTCCCGCATCGATGCGTGATCAGGACATCAGCAAGTTCCGCGCCGCAGCGCCGGCGGTCATGGCATCAGGGTCGCGCCATCGCCGTAGGCGGCGCCTCGCTCCAGGTCGAGCCGGATGCCGAGCCCGGCACCGTCCGGAATCGGCAGCATTCCGTCCGCGTCGAGCGCCCAGCCGCCCTCGACGATGGCGTCGATGTACGGCGAACCGGTCAGGTACTCCACGAGATCGGTGGTGGGAAAGGCCGAGGCGAGCTGGAGATCGGCGGCGAGCCCGATCGCCGTGTTCCAGCCGTGCGGGATGAAGCGGACGCCGCGCTCCTGCGCCATCCAGCCGATGCGGCGCTCCTCGCTGATGCCGCCGACCTTGGTGACGTCCGGCTGGACGATGTCGAACGCGCCGGCCTCCAGCCACGGTTGAAACGCCTGCCGCCGCGTCAGCACCTCGCCGCCGGCGATCTGCACCCGCGCCGCCCGGCGCAGCGCGACGAAGTCGTCCATCGCATCCGGCGCCAGCGGCTCCTCGAACCACGCGACGTCGTAGTCGGCCAGCATCTCCGCCGTGCGCAGCGCCCACTTGTACCCCTGCGGCCAGAACGCGTCGCTGGCGCCGGCGTCGACCATCAGCAGGCAGTCCGGCCCAGCGGCGTCGCGCGCGGCTCGGACGATCGCCTCGTCGATGGCGGCGCTCTCCCGGCCGAACGGTCCCCAGCCGATCTTGAACGCGCGGAAGCCCCGCTCGCGGGCGCCGCCGATGCGGTCGGACATGACCTCCGGCCTGTCCATCAGCAGCGAGGCGTAGGGGCGCACCCGCTCGCGGTAGCGGCCGCCGAGCAGCCGCCCGATTGGCTGGCCCGTCGCCTGGCCGAGGATGTCCCAGAGGGCGATGTCGATGCCGCTGATCGCGTGGGTGAGCGAGCCGCCGCGACCCATCCAGAAGGTGTGCTGGTGCAGCTTCTCGCTGACGCGCTCCGGTTCGTCGGCGCGCTCGTCGCGCCAGAGCGGCTCGAGCACGGCGAGCGCCGCGCGCACCAGGTCGACGTTGGTGAACACGCTGCCGAACCCGGTGACGCCCTCGTCGGTGTGGACGGCGACGAGGGTGTGGACGCCGTCGTCGAGCTCGATCTCGGTGGTCCAGCCGCCTTCCGGCGTGGCGCCGGCCAGCCCGACGGCGCGAATCTCCCGAATCTTCATGGATGGGTTCCTTTCGATCGATGCCACCGGACATCCCGTAGGGGCGGACCTTCCCGCCGAGCCGCAGGCGAGAAGGGGCGTTGTCCGCCCGGCGTGCGCTCAGCGCGCGCATCATCTCGGCCGCCCGCCAGGCGGCGATGTAAAGAACGGCCCGCCACGGGGTCGGGCCCTGCATACGGTGTGTGGCCGCTTCGCGACCACCGGGCGGACAACATCCCGCAACCGGCTGCGCCGGTCACGGGAAGGTCCGCCCCTACGGCGGGTTCGCTGCCAGTTACCACCGAATCCCCCGTTGCACCGGGTTGGTGTGGAAGCTGCGGCGCTCGGCGATGGGCCAGGCGCGCCACTCGTCGACGAACTCGAGCATGCCGCCGACGGCCGCCTCGAAGATCACCTCGCCCTTCTCCGCCGTGGCGGTGCGGGCGTCGCCGTGGACGCCGAGATCGGTCCAGCGCGACCAGTAGTCGTTGAAGCGGACGTAGGGTGTCGTGCTGTCAGAGCTGGCGTAGCGGCCCCGCACGTCGTCGTCCGCGCCGGACTTGCCCATCTGCACGCGCTCGGCCGCAAGATGCAGGTAGAGCGACGTCTCGAACTCGTCGGCGTGGGCGATCACCTCGGTATCGCGCACCGTCTCGAACGCCTCCAGCGCGAAGGTGAAGTAGTGGATCGCCCCGCACAGCGATTCGGTCTCCCACGTCGTGCGGCGGGCGACGATGTCGATCATCGGCACGTTGGAGCCGTGGCCGTTGACCAGCACGATCTTCTCGAAGCCGTGGTAGGCGACGCTCTTGGTCACGTTCAGGCAGAAGGCGATCCACGTTTCGGCCTCGACGTGGATCGTGCCGGGAAAGTCGAGATGGTGCCGGTTGAGCCCGTACGGGATCGGTGGCAGCACGAGGGCGTTGCCGCCGGCGCGGCGCCCGACCTCGTGGCAGATCGATTCGGTCAGGAAGAGGTCGACGTCGAGCGGCAGGTGGTGGCCGTGCTGCTCGGTCGAGCCGGTCGGCAGGATCACGACCGGCTGGCGGCCGATCGCGTCGTTCATCTCCGGCCAGGTCAGCCGGTTGTAGCGGTACTCGGGCGCGTCAGTCACGGGCGATCCTCCGGTGCGGTCGATGGGACGGGTTGCCGCATCTTAGCAACGTATGGATGTGACGTCGCCCGCCTGCTGGCTGCACGCCGTGGCCGGGCCGGGCTCGTCCCGGCCCGGGGCATAGGCGGATGTAGCAAAGGGAGGGGACATTCGCCTCCCGTACGGATCTCGAGTTCGCGCGACGCGTTGTTACGCCAGCGTCGCGGCGCGCTCCTGACCCACGTCGGTCAGCGTCAGGTGGCCGTCGCGGGAGGCGACGTAGCCGCCCGACACGGCGCGGGCGACGATCCGGGTCGCGTGGTCGGGCGCCCACCGCAGCGCCGCCCCGGCGTCGGCGGGGGTGTGCTCGGCACCCTCATGGTGCGCCAGGTGCGCCACCAGCAGGTCGACCGCGAACCGGCGGGCGTTGGCGCGGTGCCGCAGCGCCTTCGCCACCAGCCCGTGCGATGGCGACAGCAGCAGCGCCACGCCGAAGAACACGCCGAGCACCGTCACCATCGCGCCGGAGACCGACGTGTCCAGCCACAGCGCCAGCTCGAAGCCGGTCCACGCCGAGGCCGCGCCGATCAGCGCCGAGAGACCGATCATCGCCCCCAACCGGTCGGTCAGCAGCCGCGCCGTCGCCGCCGGCACGATCACCAGCGCGACGACGAGGATCGCCCCGACCGCCGTGAACGCGCCCACCGTCGTGATCGACAGCGCCAGCATCAGCACGTAGTGGACGGCCGCCGGCGCGATGCCGAGCATCGCCGCCATGCCGGGGTCGAACGTCGTGATCTTGAGCTCCTTGTACAGGAAGGCGAGCAGCGCGATGTTGATCGCCAGCAGCATGCCCATCACCCAGATCGAGCGCGGCCCGAGGTCGTTGCCGGCGATCACGAGGCGGTCGAAGAAGGCGAATTCGATGTTGCCGTAGAGGATCGCGTCGGTGTCGAGGTGGACATTGGCGAACCAGCGCGAGATGAGCACCGTGCCGAGCGCGAACATCGCCGGGAAGACGATGCCCATCGCCGCGCCGCCGTCGAGCCAGCGGGTGCGCTGCAGCGCCTCGACGAGGGTGACGGTCAGGATCGCGGCGGCGGTCGCGCCGAGCGCGCCGGTGAGCAGGTTCGGTCCGTTGGCAAGCACGTAGCCCGCCACCAGGCCGGGCAAAATCGCGTGGCTGATCGCGTCGGTCATCATCGCCATCCGCCGCAGCACCAGAAAGGTGCCGGGCAGCGCGCAGGCCGCCGCGCAGAGCATGCCGGTGACGAGAATCACGGTCGTTGGGGTCATCGGGCGGAGCCTCCCTGCGGCAGCTCGGGCGCGACCAGCGCGCGGCGGTGACGGCGACGCCGGATCGCCTCGGGCAACAGGCCGTGACGTGGCGCCAGCGCCAGCGAGACGAGCACGATCGTCGTCAGCGCGAGGATGATCATGGGGCCGGTCGGCAGCCGCTCGCCCTGCACGCTGATCACCGCTCCCGTCACCCCGGCGAGCCCGCCGAAGAGACCGGAGAGCGCCAGCATCGTTGGCAGCCGGTCGGTCCACTGCCGCGCCGCCGCGCCGGGACCGATCACCATCGCCGCCATCAGCACGACGCCGACGGTTTGCAGGCCGATCATCACCGCGACGACCAGCAGCGTGGTCAGCAGCACGTCGAGCGCGCGCACCGGCAGCCCGAGGCTGGCGGCGAACGCGGGGTCGAACGAGAGCAGCGAGAACTCCTTGAAGAAGAGGATGAGCACCGCCAGCGCGATCGCGCCGAGGATCGCGAAGGTGCGGACATTCTCGGCCACCAGCGCCGCCGCCTGACCGAAGAGATAGCGATCGAGCCCGGCCTGGCTGGCGTCGTTGCGGTTCTGGATCATCGTCAGCAGCATGATCCCGACGCCGAAGAAGACGCTGAGCACGACGCCGAGGGCGGTATCTTCGCTGAGCACGGTGTCGTGGACGATGCGCTGGAAGATGATGGTGCCGATCCAGCCGGCGATGCCGGCGCCGAGCAGCAGCACCAGCGTGTCGCGGGAGCCGGTGAGCATGAAGGCGATCGCGATGCCGGGCAGGGCGGCGTGGGCGAGGGCATCGCCGATCAGCGCCTGGCGGCGGAGCACGGCGAACGCGCCCAGCACCCCGGAGACGACTCCGAGCAGCGTCGCGCCGAGCGCGACGTTGCGCAGCGTGTAGTCGAAGATCAGGTCGTGCAGCGTCTCCATCAGTCGGCCGCTGCCGCGAGGCGAGTCGCGCGGCGCAACGCGCCCATCGCGCCGCCGTAGGT
>JAEVYR010000548.1 GCA_023392645.1 Chloroflexota bacterium
GGGTGTGTGCGTGTGGCATGGCTAGTTCGCCTCCTCATCCGCCGCCAGGCGGGGGTCGTGCACCATTTCCGTGTTGCTGCCGCCCGGGGGCACCATCGGGTACACGTTCGCTTCCGGCTCGACCACGAAATCGAACACGACAGGTCCCTTGATGGACCGCGCCTTCTCGATCGCCGCCTCAATGTCGCCGTCCGCCGTCACCCGAATGCCGGTCGCGCCGAATGACTCGGCAAGCTGGACGAAGTCGGGGCCGCTGATGCGAACCTCGGAGTAGTTGTGATTATGGAAGAGGTCCTGCCACTGGCGCACCATGCCAAGGTAGCCGTTGTTGATGACAGCGATGTTGATGTCGAGCTGTTCCTGGACCGCCGTGGCCAGCTCGTTGAACGACATCTGGAAACTGCCATCGCCGACGATCGACCAGACCTCGAGATCCGGCCGACCCATCTTCGCGCCGATCGCCGACGGCAGGCCATACCCCATCGTGCCCAACCCGCCGGACGTGATCCAGCGACGGCCGTGCTTGACGCCAAATTGCTGTGCCGCCCACATCTGGTGCTGGCCAACATCGGTCGTCACGATCGCATCGTGGTTCGTCACCTCGGCGATCTCCTTGATGATCGAGTACGGCTCCGGCCACTCGGGCCGATCCTCCAGCGCCGCCTCCAGCACGCGGTTGCGCTGGCCATCGATCCAGGTCATCCAGGCGTCGTGGCTGCCCGGGTCGACCTCGTCGACGAGCATCGTCAGCGCCTCCCGGGCATCGCCCACCACCGGCACGTGCGTCTCGACGTTCTTGCCGATCTCGGCAGGGTCGATGTCGACGTGGACCACGCGGGCGTTCGGCGCGAAGCCGCTCAGGCGGCCGGTGGCGCGGTCATCGAAGCGCGCGCCGATGTTCACCAGAAGGTCGCACTCCTCCAGCGCGCGGTTGACCTCGCGATGGCCGTGCATGCCCATCATGCCCAGCGACAGCGGGTGCAGCTCCGACATCGCGCCGAGCCCGAGCAGGGTGTAGATCACCGGCATGCCGGTCTTTTCCACGAACTGCTGAAACTCGTCTTCGGCGCCGCTGAGGATGATGCCGTGGCCGGCCATGATCAGCGGCTTCTTCGCCCCCGCGATCTCCTCGGCGGCCAGCCGGACCTGGCGGATATTCGGCACGGTCGTCGGCTGGTAGCTCTTGCGACCCACCGACGCCGGCCAGTTGTATTCGGTCTTGGCGACGAAGACGTTCTTGGGGATATCGACCAGCACCGGCCCCGGACGGCCCGAGTTCGCCAGGTAAAACGCCTCGGCGATTGTCGGCGCGATGTCTTCCACGCGCTGCACGAGGTAATTGTGCTTGGTGACCGGCAACGACACGCCGGTGATGTCGACTTCCTGGAAGCCGTCCTTGCCGATCAGCGCCTGGCCAACCTGCCCGGTGATCGCGACCATCGGCACCGAATCGAGCTGGGCATTCGCCAGCGCGGTGACGATATTCGTCGCACCCGGACCGGACGTGGCGATGCACACCCCGACCTCGCCGGTGGCGCGGGCGTAGGCGTCGGCCGCCAGCCCCGCCCACTGCTCGAAACGCACCAGCACGTGGTAGATGCTGGACGACGTCATCGCGTCGTAAAGGGGGATCACCGCGCCACCGGGGTAGCCGAAGACGGTCTTCACCCCGGCCGCCTCGAGCGCGCGGCAGGTGATCTCGGCCCCGCTCAAAACCTTCGGCGCCGCCTCGGACCCTGCGTCGGTTGCGGCCGGTTTCGGCGCGCGTTGTGTCGTGACCATCGATGCTGCTCCTGATTCCGCGCGGTCTGGCCTTGTGGCCAGCCGTCGCCTTGCGCGACGATGCGGGTCGCCCGTTTCCGGCACCGGGCGCCGTTGCCCGGGGTCGGTGGATCGCGATCACGGTCGATCGTGTCGATCCGGTGCGGTCTCCCCTCGCTCGCCGTTGAGCTTCCGGGAAACCTCGGTGCATCCTTCACGCAATCGGGCAGGTGCATCAAAAAAGCCTCCCGTCGAGGGGAGGCCAGTGGTCGAATCACATCCTGCTGGTGCCTTGCCGGCTACTGTCTCCCCGCACGCGAAATGCCCCCAATAATCGGGAGCTCAATAAGTACGAGTACGTTGTCGGCAATCGGTCGAGGAGCCATCAGCGTCCTTCAATCGGTTGTGACAGACAGGTCGGCACGTGCGGGCAACGCCCGCGTGTGCCCATCATACGAGCAGCCGCCCGAGATTGTCAACCAATGCACAATCTTTCGCTGCCTAGAGGTCCTCGAAGAGATCGTTGTCGTCAAGGGAAAGCGGCAGGTGGCCGTTCTGCTGCGGGCAGACATGCCCACTGGCATCCATCGGCTGCCCGCACATCGGGCACAACGGGCGGCCGGCCGCCACCAGCGTCGCCGCGTCGGCGCTGAGCTCGGCACTTTGGCGCAGGTCGAGCCGCAACACCAGCGTGGCGGTCTCCTCTTCGTCTTCCTGCTGGATATCGAAGGTGCTGATCACCACCCGGTTGTGACTGACGTCGTACCCCAGCTCGATCCGCCCGACCCGAAACTGGTGGCGCGTGGCCTCATCGAAGTCGGCCGCGGACTCGGCGTCGATGACGATCTCCTCATCGTCCGGCACCTGCTCCAGCAATTGCTCGATCGCCATGCCGAGCGCCTGGAGCTGCTGCTTCTCCATCCAGACGATGTGGGTTTCACCGTCGATGATCGCGATGATCCGGAATCGCCGCTGACCCGGCTCGCCGAGGGCATCGGCGCGCAGCCGTTGCACGTCGCCGCCGGAAGGAGTTCCAGAGCCGAACAGATCGTCTGCCATGCTGAGTGTCTACCTGCAACGCGTGTCCCGGGGAAACAAAACAAACCGGTTCCGGGCCCGGTCTGCGGGAAGGATAGCACGGGCCGCGCGCGCCTCGAACACCCGCCGCTACGGGCCGACCTGCTACCATTGCCCAGTCGTGCTCGCCCCGGCGCTCCGGCGCCCCATCCGCTCTCGATTGGCCCATGGCAGTGTTTCGCCCATCCTACATGCAGGTCAAGCCCGGCGACATCGCTCGCGATCGCTGGCGCGACTTCGACCTGATCCTCTTTATCACCATGCTCGTGCTGATGGGGTTCGGCATTCTCGCCATCTGGAGCGCCGTCGGCCTGCCGCCGCTGACCACCAACAACAGTGGCACCTTCCAGGCCGTGTTCGGCGTCCTCGGTATCGGCGTGATGTTCATCGTTGCCTCGATCGACTACCGGTTCCTCAACACGCTCGCCTGGCCCATGTACGCGATCGGCGTCATGATGCTGATCGCCGTCCAGGTCTTCGGCGTCTCTCTCGGCGGCGCGAAAAACTGGTTCGACTTCGGGTTCTTTCTCTTCCAGCCATCCGAGTTCGCGAAGATCACCACCCTCATCGCGCTGGCGTCGTTCATCTCCTCCCGCGGCGACGACATGAAGTCGTTCATCAATTTCGTCACGTCGGGCCTGATCGTGGCGCTGCCGGCGGGGCTCGTGCTGATCGGCCCCGACCTCGGCATGACCATGGTCTACGTCGCGATGTGGTCCGCGACGCTGATCGTCGCGCGCACACGGGCGCTCTACATCTGGATGCTGGCGCTCGGGATGCCGATCGCCGGCTACATCGCCTGGCACTTCATTCTTGCCGGCTACCAGAAGACGCGCTTCATCGTGTCCTACACGCCGGAGATCGCGCCACTCGACGAGGGATTCCAGATCATCCAGGCGCGGATCAGCATCGGCGCCGGCGGGCTCTGGGGCGAAGGGCTCGCCGGCGGCTCGCAGAGCCAGCTCAACCTGCTGTCGGTCCGCGACTCCGACTTCATCTTCGCGCACGCCAGCGGCATGTTCGGCTTCTTCGGCATGCTCGGGCTCTTCCTGGCGCTCGTGATCTTCCTCTGGCGCTGCCTGAAAGTCTCCGAGATCGCCCGCGACCACTTCGGTCAGGTGGTGGCCGTCAGTATCACCGGCATCATCTTCTTTCAGGCGTTCCTCAACATCGGCATGAACGTCGGCCTTATGCCGGTCACCGGCATCACCCTGCCGTTCGTCAGCTACGGACTCTCGGCGCTGTGGTCCAACCTCATCATGGTCGGCATCCTGCAAAGCATCCGCATGCACCACCGCAAGCTCGCCTTCGTCCGGCCGTAGCGAAGCCGCGGCGACTGCCCCCCCTCTTCCGTCGTTCGTCGCAGGGTTCGCAGCGGTCAATGTCGCCTGGCTCGATGGCAATCAGCCCTCGAACGCGAAGGCGACATTGGCGGCTTCTTCGCTGGTCTTCCTCGGCGCCGGGTGCGGAGCCAAGTCGCCGCTACGATCGCTCCGGATTCGGCGTCTCGCCCTTCGGCGCCGACCTCACGATCTCGTACGCCTCCTCGCTCGGGATGCCGGCGATCTTCGCCAGCTCCCGCGCCGCCCGGCTCGGCTTCATCCCATCCGCCAGCAGCCGCGACGCCAGCGCCGTGACATCGCTCGCTTCGGCGGGGTCGCCTCGCTCCGCCGCCGACACCACGATCACGACCTCGCCTTTCACCTCGCCCGATCCGAACCGCTCCCGAAGCGTCGACAGCCGGCCACCGCGGATCTCCTCGTGCAGCTTCGTCAGTTCCCGTGCGACGACGGCGTCGACGTCCCCGAGCCACGTCTCCAGGTCGCCCAGGGTCCCGGCCAGCCGGTTCGGGCTCTCGAACAGCACGACAGGAACGCCCGCCGCCACCACGCCGCCCAGCGCCGTCCGTCGCTCCTCGCCGGACCGCGGCAGGAACCCGGCAAAGAGAAACGGCCCATCTACCAGCCCCGACGCGCTCACCGCCGACACCAGCGCCGACGCGCCGGGAATCGGCACCACGCGATGCCCCGCCTCGCGCACCGCCCGCACCGTCACCGCGCCCGGATCGGATACTGCCGGCGTGCCGGCATCGGTCACCAGCGCCACGTCGCCCTCGGCCAGCGCCGCCAGCACCCGCCCGGACCGCTGGCGCTCGTTGTGCTGGTGCAGGCTCATCGTCGGGGTCGCGATCTCGAATCGCCGCAGCAACTTCGCCGTGTGCCGCGTGTCCTCGGCGGCGATCAGCGCGACCTCACGCAGCGTCTCGATCGCGCGGGGGGTGATGTCGTCGAGGTTGCCGATCGGTGTCGCGACCACAAAGAGCGTCCCCATCGTCCCCTCCGTTGAGCCATACTGTCCGTACGGGTATACTCAGGCAGCCAGCCCCCAGCCGGAGCGGCCCCGCCGCCGCGCCCCGCACCGTCCGAACGAGGCACCCACCACCATGACCGATTCCCTGTTCAACGTCGATGAAGTGGCGCCGGTCGAGCGCCCGACCGCTCGGTCAACCCAGTCGCTGTCGCTCTACCGCAAGTATCGGCCACAGTCGTTCGCCTCGGACGAGCTCTTCGGGCAGGACCATATCGTCAACACGCTGCGCAACGCCATCCGGCTCGACCGGATCGCCCACGCCTACCTCTTCTGCGGCCCGCGCGGCACCGGCAAGACGACCACCGCGCGCATTCTCGCCAAGGCCGTCAACTGCCTCGATCCCGACCCGGCCAACCGGCCCTGCAACCAGTGCGACGCCTGTCGCGCGATCAATGCCAACGCGACCACCGACGTGATCGAGATCGACGCCGCCTCCAACCGCGGCATCGACGATATCCGCGAGTTGCGCGAGCGCGTGAAGTACGCGCCGACGATGCTGCGAACGAAGTTCTACATCATCGACGAGGCCCACCAGATCACCGGCGCGGCCGCCAACGCCTTTCTCAAGACGCTGGAGGAGCCTCCCCCGCACACCAAGTTCGTACTCGCCACGACCGATCCGGAGGAGTTGCTCCAGACCATCGTCTCGCGCTGCCAGCGGTTCGATTTCCGCCGCATCAGCCTCGACGCGATGACCGCCCGGCTGCGACAGGTCGCCGAAGCCGAGGGATTCGAGATCGACGACGACGCGATCGCGACCATCGCCCGTCACGCCACCGGCAGCCTCCGCGACGCCCTCGGCATTCTCGATCAGGTCGCCGTCTACCGCGAAGAGGCGGATGCCAGCACCGAATCGAGCCGGATCACCATCGAGCTCGTTCGCACGGTGCTTGGTGTCAGCCGCAACGACCGCGTCGAAGGGATGGTCCGCGCCATCGCCGACCAGGATCCCGGCGCGGGGCTGCGGATCATCAACGAAGCCGTCGACGCCGGTGAAGACGTCCGCCAGCTCGGTCGTCAGCTCATCTCCTACCTTCGGGTGCTGATGCTGGAGCGCGCGTCGGGCACGCCCGAGGCCGACGAAACCGCGCGGGAACTGGCCGGACGGTTCGATCTGCCGCAACTGGCCCGCGTCGCGACCCATTTCGCCGATATCGACTACAAGGCCCGCCACGCCGCCATCGTCCAGCTCCCGCTGGAGCTGGCGCTGATCGAAGCCTGCTCGCCCGTACCGGTCCGTGTGGCGGAGCACGCCAGCCAGGCGCCAGTGGCGGCCACGCCACAGCCGGAGCCACCCGCCCGGAAACCGCGCGGCGGCCCGTCGCTGCGGGATCGCGTCCGCGGCGCCTCGATGAACGCCGGCCAGGCGCCACCGCAACCACAGGCGAAGCCGTCGTCGCCTCCGGTCCCGGAGACCGCGCCACCTGCTCCCGAACCGCCCGCGCGAACCATCGCCGAGGCGGAGCCAGCCCCCGCCGAGCAATACACCGCGGCAACCGGCGAGGGCAGCGCCGATCTCGATGCCATCGTCGAGCGCTGGGACAACATCCGGATGGATGTGAAGGCCCTCAACCGCCGCACCGAGGCGCTGCTGCAACAGGCCGACCCACTCCACGTCGAGGGGGAGCGACTCACGCTCGTGGCGGCCTACCCGTTCCACCAGAAGCGGCTCAACGACGACGACACGCGCAAGGTGATCGAAGGAGTCATCGAGCGGCAGGTCGGCAAGAAAATCAGCGTCATCTGCGTCTCGCGTGACGAAGCGCAGGCGCTGCGCCCGAGCAGCCAGCCTCCGGCCGCGCCGGCGACTCCGCCAGACGCCGCTCCGTCGCCCATGCGGGCGCGCGAAGCCGAGGACGCCAGTCCACCGACAGACGGCCCGGCCGACGATGACGGAGACCCTGCGCCGGCCACCGTCTCGCCCAGCACGGATACCAGCGACGCCGGACCATCCGTCGTCAGCTCGCTCGATCTCGATGAGCAGCGCATCGAGGCAGCCATCAACATCTTCGACGCCGTCATCATCGACGACGAGTAACGCTCCTGGATTCGCGCCCAGGCGCGTCAACGTTGGCCATGTGTTTCAGCGGTTCTCATTGACGTTGCATCGTCGGGACGAGCCTCACCAATCCGAAGCTCGGGCGAGGTCCGGTGTTGCCCGCCCGCTGGCCGCGTTGCGACCGCAAGAGCCGGACGCGGACTCAACCGGCGGGAGGCGTTCCCGGCGTCGCGGCTGGGCTGCCCACGGGCGACGCAACCGGCGTCGCGGCCGGCGATGCCATCGGACGCGCTACGGGCGACGCCATCGGGCGGGCGGCCGGCGATGCCGCCGGCGTGGCGCCGGGGCTGTCCACGACCGTTCCCAGCAGCAGCCGCTCACCGTGGCCGTCGATGTACAGGAACCGCGTCTCCGCGACGGCGTCCGTGTCGCCTCCAGCAACCGAAATCCAACCCAGGCCATCGTGCAACCACCATGCCCGCAGCACCACCGCGTCGGCCTGCACCGGCACCCGGTAGAGCTGTCCATCGATCAACGACCGTACGAACAACCCGACGAAGGTGCTGCCTCCCCCGCCGTCCATCGTGACAATGTAGG
>JAEVYR010000582.1 GCA_023392645.1 Chloroflexota bacterium
CACTGTTGCGGGTCGCGCCGTTATCATACAGAACGGAACGCGACCAGGCATCTCAGGGGTAGGAGTACGGCATGGGCTTGAAGCGGGCGCAATCTGTCCTGACGGTCGCAGCATTGGCGATCGCCACCATGCTCGGCGCACTGCTGTCACCGACCGGCACGCCACCACCGTCACCCCCGGCCCGGCCCACAACCCCTGCACTAGACGCTGCCGCGACACCGCACGCCACGCCGGCGGTCGCGGCCGGAGAACTCTCCCCGGCGATCCTGCCCGACCAACGCGTCGCCGTGGCCGAGACGACAGGCGCACTCCCTCGATACGTGATCGACGCGACGCTCGAGCCGCCCGCCGGCGATGGCGACCTCGCCACCATCGCCGGCACCATCGAGCTGCGCTACATCAATACCACCGGAAACCGCATCGACTCCCTGCCGTTCGGCTCTATCCCAATCTGCGCCAGTATGACACCGGCAGGATGCGGGTCGGCGATATTGCCGTCGACGGCAGGGCGGTCACTCCACGCGCGCCAGCGCTCCACGCCGTTCTGGCAAGCACTCCTGTGGCGACCCCCGCCGTGATCGGCGCCGACCTCATCCTCATCCTGGTGCCATTGCCCGAAGCGCTCGCGCCGGGCGCGGCCACCACCGTTTCCATGAGCTTCACGACGACAGTCCCGTCCGATCCGCCGGATGCCAGCGGACGCTTCCGCTACGAACCGGATCGCGACGCATGGGCCCTGTCCGGGTGGTACCCGATGCTTGCCGGCTTCGACCCCCGTTCCGGCTGGAATCTCGACCCACCCGCGGCGTGGAGCGATGTCACCTTTGGCGAGGCCGCGCTCTACGACGTCACCCTCGACGCATCCGAGGACCTTGCCATCGTCACTCCCGGCGTCGAAGCGGACAGTGATGACTCCGGCGGGCGTCGTCGTTTCGCGAGCGGACCCGCCCGCGAGTTCGCCCTGTATGCCGCTCCCGCGCTGCAGGAGACACAGGCTGAAGCGGCGAACGGCACAACCGTCGTCGTTCACCATCCCGTCGAGAGCGAGGCCGGTGCTCGGCAAGTGCTCGCGTGGGCCACCGACGCGCTCGAAACGTTCGACGCGATGTACGGAAACTATCCATATGCGGTGCTGGATATCGTCGCGGTACCCGGAGTTACGGGGCTGGAGTTCTCCGGCATGATCTGGATCGATGCGGCATTCGTCGCCGATCCCGCCGGATCCGGCTCGCGGCCCGGCGCGATCGAGTTCCTGGTCGCCCACGAGGTGGCGCATCAGTGGTGGTACGGCCTGGTCGGCAGCGACCCGCAACGTCACGCGTGGCTCGACGAGGGGCTCGCGGAGTACAGCGCGGTGCTGTACTTCGAACAAGTACACGGACCGGATGCCGCGCAGATGCAGATCGGCCAGGGTCTGACGCTACCCTACGCCACCATGCTGGTCACCAGTGGCGACCAAATCGTCGACCAGCCGGCATCCGCCTTCCCGGATGACGCGACCTATTTCGCAACCACCTACAGGAAAGCCGCGCTCGGATTCGAGGCGATGCACCAGGAAATCGGCCACGACGCCTTCTTCGCCGCGCTGCGCGACTACGCAGAGACCCATCGCTTCGGCATCGCCACTCCGCAGGACCTTCTCGACGCGTTCGCGCGATCGAGCGACGCCGATGTCGGCGGTCTCTGGCACCTGTGGTTCGAGACGGCCAGCGGTCAGGTCCGGATCGTCATGGAGCCTGAAGCCGGTACTACGCCGCCTCCCGCCGGCTGATCTGCCTCAGCGCGAGGCGTTGCCATCGGACCCCGACCGGCTGGAGCGAGCAGCATGTCGTTGCGGCAGGAAAGGCTACCTCCGGACCGGCTTCCACCAGATGATCGACCTTGGGTTCGGCTCATCCTCTCTCGGCCAGAGCTCACCGTCGCGCTCGACCGTCAGGTTCGGCATCGCCGCGCGCAGGCGTTCCTCGGCCGCGGTCCCCACCCCGGCGTAGACCCGCCGCCGCAGCTCGGCGAACGCCTCTTCGGGTATGCCGAACGAGCGGACCTCCTGCGGCGGCAGGTCGATCACCTTCGGCTCCGCCCCGAACTCGCGCAGGACATCAAGCAACTCGTCACGGCACGGCAGCCGCAGTCGCTCCTCGCCGTAGACCGCCTTCCAGAACGGCGCGATGACCTGTTGCGGCGGGTTGGCGAACGCGACCAAAGCCGCGGCGCGGGTGGCGGTACGGTCGATCTTGCGCAGGAACGGCTCGATCCGCGGTATCCCGTAGGTCACATTCGCCGCGAAGACGAGCTCCGCTGGCCGGACTTCGGCCTCCTCCCATCGAATCGGGACCACCGTCACGTTCGTGACGCCCGCGCTCCGGATCGCCTCATCCAGCACCTCGCGCATCGCCGGCGATGGCTCGACCGCCACCACCTTCCGCAGCCGGCGCCCGAGCGGCACCGCGTGGCGCCCACCGCCGGCGCCGACGTCGATCGCCGTGCTGTCCGGGCCGGCAAGCTCGGCAAGCGGGGCAACCGCGGGGTCTTCGGCCACATCGACCGGATGAAAACGGCCGGCGTTACCTTTCCAGATATCCGCGTCTGCTCGGTCGGAGCGAAGGCGCTCGGCCTGCTCGCGCTCCTCTCGCATCATCCGGTCGTGCCGCTCCGCCGCCGGCTCTCGCTCGCTCATCGCTGTCACTCCGCGTCGCACGTTCCTGCCGGACCGGCGATCGCCTCAATCGGCAGCACGCTCGTTTTCCGGCGTCGCCGACGCTCCCGCCGGATCCTGCTTGCGCATCTCGCGATTGACCCGCAGCGCCCTCGCGCCGAAGGCATGCGTCGTCGCCTGCTCGCGCATCTTCGGCAGCACCTGATCGTATGAAGGCGCCTTCGATGCCGCCGCTCGAATGATGCCGGTCGAAGCGAGCCCGAGGGCACCCCGCTGGACCGGCCCCCACCAGTAGCCATAGAGCTCTCGCATCTCGCGGGGCAGAACGTCCACCGCCGCGAGCTGGACCACACGCGTCACCACGTCGGTGATGCTCCGTGGCACCGTCCGTGGCACCATGATCGCCCGGATCCGCCCCGCCGCCGTGGTGTAGGCGAGTTTCGGCATCATCTCCTGAATACTCGCCTCGAGATCGGCGAACGTGGCGGGCACCGTCGCGGGGTCGAGCCCCACCAGGCGAGCGGCCACGCGCTGCTCGTCCACGAACCGGTCCTTTTCCTCGGGCGTCAGTGTCGGCCCCCACCGGTCGAACGCGCGCAGCAGCGCCCAGGGGATTGTGACATGCACCCACCGCAGGAGATCGGGCTCGTTGGCGGTATATTCCTCGCCCGTGTTGGGGTCGGTCGCCTTCATTCGGCTGTGGAGCCGGCGCAGCGCCGCGCCGGCCCGCTCCGCGGCCTCGGTGTCGCCGTAGGTCGTGGTCGTCGCATATTGCGTCGTCAGCTCGGCACGCAATCCGGGGTTGCGCTCGAAGGTCGACGCCTGCGCGAGCAACCCTGACACGCGAGGGTGCAGCATCTGGGCCAGCACGGCCGTGGCGGTGCCAATCGGGCCGGCGGGCGACACCATCACCCGCCAGGTCACGCTGTCAGGTCCAAACAGGCCGTCGTCGGCTGGCTGTGGCAGCGACGCGGCGACGCCTTCGGGTCGGACAGACGCACTCATGGATATCCCTCACTCGTGGATTCATCGTGACAATACGGGTTCTCGGCCACATCGTAGCCGTGATTCCCGGTTCGCACAAATCGGGTCGTCAATTGCGTCCCCATGGGCCTCGTGCGCGTTCCGCAATGACGCCACAGCGAACGGCGTGCTCGTTCTCCGCGGAACTCTGGTCAATCGGGCTTGACCGCTGACCGTGCTGTCACTACACTGGATTTAGAACAGGTGTTCTGAATCCGAGTATAATTGGGACCAGTGAGCGGGGTTCGGCGCCGCTCCACTGCACCCGAGAGTGGCGCCGAACTCCTTCACGTATCAGCAAGCGCACGAGCGCGAACGAGGAGCAACGATCATGGCCGTGGAAAAGCTGACCCCGATCACCCCCACCGGAGAGCGCAGCGCGGAAGAGATCCTCGACCTGCTTGGCAGGCGCTTCCGCCCAGAAGTGGTCCAGCAGCGCAAGATCGCGGGTGGCCGCCAGGTGGCCTATCTCCCGGTCTCCGCCGTGATCGACCGGCTCAACAAGGCCTGCAACACCTGGAGCTTCCGGATCGTCTCGCGCGATCGCGAGCTGATGCAGCTCAACCGCTGGAACGAGCAAACGCGCCGCAGCGAGCCGCGCGACGTTACGGTCAGCATCGTCGTGGGCGAGCTGGAGATTCCCGAGCTCGGCAAGCGCGAGGCGATCGGCGTGCAGGCGCTCGACGATGGCTCTGGTGAGGATCTGCTCAAGGGCGGCGTCTCCGACAGTCTCAAGAAGTGCGCCAGCCTCTTCGGCGTCAGCGTCGACGGCTGAACGCCACCGCCCATCGACTCCCCTTTTCAGGAACCTGACGCCCGGGCGGACCGCAATCCGCCCGGGATTTCGCATGTGGTTCTCGCGGCTTGACCTTTCCGTTGCGTCAACCTCTACGATGGCCGCAGGTCGGGAGCGTCCCGGCCGTGAGGCACGGAAAGGACTGCACGATGCCATGGTCGATCGCCGAGGTCGCTCGCATGGCGGGCACCACCTCGCGCACGCTTCGTCATTACCACCAGATCGGGCTTCTGGAGCCGGCGAGCATCGGCGCCAACGGCTACCGCTACTACGAGCGCGAGCAATTGCTCCGCCTGCAGCGCATCCTGCTGCTGCGCGAGCTCGACGTCGACCTCGACACGATCGGCGGGATCCTGGCTGGCCAGCAGGACCCCGCGGCCGCACTCCGTGCTCATCAGCGACACATCGCGCGCGAGCAACGGCGCCTGGAACGCCTTCAGCGCACCCTCGACCGAACGCTCGCGCACATCGAGAAAGGAACGCCCATGCCGGTTGAGGACTACTTCGAGGCCTTCGGCGAGAAGCAGCAAGAATACGAGCGTGAGCTCATCGAGCGTCTCGGCGACGATGCCAGGACGCACATCGAGGAAACGCACCACAACCTGGCCGGCTGGTCGAAGGGCGACTTCGACAACGCCATGGCCACCTACCGCGAGGGGCTGGATCGCCTCGCCGTCCGCCTGCGAGCCGGCGACCCGGTCGTCGCCCCCGAGGTGCAGGCCATCGTCGCTGGTCACCGCGCCTGGCTGACGCAGTTCTGGACACCCGACGCGGCATCCTACGCCGGGCTCGGCGAGATGTACGCGTCGGACCCTCGCTTCCGCGACCAGATCGACGCGATCGAGCCGGGTCTCGCCCACTACCTCCGCGACGCCATGGCGATCCACGCAGACACCG
>JAEVYR010000008.1 GCA_023392645.1 Chloroflexota bacterium
CCCTCGCCCCCCACCTGCCTTTTCGTTCGGCCGAGGCGCGCAAGCGATTTGGACGATGGACATGGGACACAACCACCCGACAGACCAGCGGGTTCGACCGGCGCCGGATCACGACCACGCCGCCCGCGAGCACGCTCACGAACATCAGGATGACGCGGCAGCGGCGGGCGTGGCATTGGACGGGGCCTCGGGAGCCAGCGGCGGGCATCACGACCATTCCGCGCATGCGGGCCACGATGCGCATGCCGGACACGGCGGCCATGCCGGCCACGCGGCTGCCTTCGAGCGCCTCTTCTGGATCAACGTCGTCCTCAGCATCCCCGTCCTGCTCTACAGCGAGATGCTGCAGGACTGGCTGAATTTCTCGATGCCCGAGTTCGCCGGCAGCGGCTGGATCCCGCCGGTGCTCGGCACCATCGTCTTCATCGTCGGCGGGCGTGTCTTCCTCGAAGGCGGCGTGCAGGAGCTGCGCGACCGGCAGCCCGGCATGATGGCGCTGATCAGCCTCGCCATCTCCGTCGCCTTCGTCACCAGCCTGCTTACCACCTTCGACGTGCTCGACATGGAGTTCTGGTGGGAGCTGGTGCTGCTGATCGACATCATGCTGCTCGGCCACTGGCTCGAGATGCGCGCCATCGGACAGGCCAGCGACGCGCTTTCCGCGCTCGCCTCGCTTCTGCCCGACGAAACCGAGCGGGTCTCTGAATCGGGCAGCGAACGGATCCCGGTCGGAGATGTGCGCGAGGGTGACCGGCTGCTGGTGCGGCCCGGCGGGCGCGTGCCCGTCGATGGCACCGTGGTCCAGGGCGAAGCAGATGTCGACGAGTCGATGTTGACGGGCGAGTCGCGCCCGGTCACGCGCGGCGAGGGCGATCGCGTCGTCGCCGGCAGCGTGGTGGCGGGGTCGTCGATCCACATCCGCGCCGACGCGATCGGCGAGGACACCGCGCTGGCGGGCATCCAGCGGCTCGTCGCAGAAGCGCAGGGATCGAAAAGCCGCGCGCAGGCGCTGGCCGACCGCTTCGCCGGCTGGCTCTTCTACATCGCCACCGGCGCCGCGATCATCACATTCGTCGTCTGGACGATGCTCGGCGACATCGACAGCGCGCTGGTGCGCACCATCACCGTGCTGGTGATCTCGTGCCCCCACGCGCTCGGTCTCGCGATTCCGCTGGTGATCGCGATGTCGACCTCGGCCGCCGCTCGCCAGGGCGTGCTGGTGCGCGATCGACGGGCGCTGGAATCGATGCGCACGATCGACACGGTCGTCTTCGACAAGACCGGCACGCTCACCGAAGGGTCGCATGCCGTCTCCGGCGTCGCCGCCGTGGACAGCGAGGATGACGTCCTCGCCCTGGCCGCGGCGGTTGAGCGCGAAAGCGAGCACCCGCTGGCCCGCGCCATCGTCAACGAAGCGGAAGACCGCTCGCTGCCTGTTCCGGCCGCGATCGGTTTTCAGGCCGTCGCCGGGCGCGGCGTGCAGGGGCGCGTCGATGGCGCCGAGATCACGGTCGGCGGACCGCGGATGCTCCAGGAGCGTGGGATCGAGATTCCCGGCGCGCTGACGTCCCGGCGCGAGGAGTGGGCCGAGCGGGGTGCCTCGGTGCTGGCCGTCGTGCGGAACGGCGCGGTCATCGGTTTGATCGCGCTGGAGGACCAGGTGCGCGAGTCGGCTCGCGCGGCGGTGGCCGAGCTGCACGAGCGGGGCATCGCGACGATCATGATGACCGGCGATGCCCGCAACGTCGCCGAGCATGTCGCCGTCGATCTCGGCATCGACAAGGTGCTGGCGGAGGTGTTGCCCGAGCACAAGGCGGGCGAGATTGAAAAACTCCAGGCGAACGGCGAAAAGGTGGCGATGGTTGGCGACGGTGTCAATGACGCGCCGGCGCTGACGACCGCCGATGTGGGCATCGCGATCGGCGCCGGAACGGATGATGCGATCGAGTCGGCGGACGTCGTGCTCGGGTCGAGCGACCCACGGGCGGTGGTCGGCGTGGTTCGGCTGTCGACGGCGTCCTACAGGAAGATGATCCAGAATCTTTGGTGGGCCGCAGGCTACAACATCATCGCCATCCCGCTTGCCGCGGGCGCATTGGCGTGGGCCGGCGTCGTCATGCCGCCCGCTGTCGGCGCGGTGCTGATGAGCCTCTCCACGATCATCGTCGCGCTCAACGCGATGACCTTGCGGCGTCTTGACCTCGGATCGGAGGCGCGACCCGTGCGGGGCTGACGGCGATGGGGGATAATCGGGAAACACCCGACGCGCCAATCGGTCCAACCGCCCGGTTGGCGCGAACACGACCCCAATCGCGCATTGTGCGGAGAACCGCCGGCGTTTCCAGGAGGGCTTGAGCGTGAGCAACAGCGACGATGATCGTGGTACGGCGGGCCATCAGGTTCAGGAGCTCGTTCACAACGTGCTCGACAATCGCCAGTTGGTCGTCGCGTCGAACCGCGGGCCGGTCACGTTCTCGCTTCGGTCCGACGGCAGCTTCTCCGCCCGGCAGGGCAGCGGTGGTCTCGTCACCGCCATCAGCGCGGTGCTTCAGGGGCAGCAGGCGATCTGGATCGCCTCGGCGATGACGTCCGGCGACCGCGAGCGCGCTGGCGCCGCCGAAGAGGCGGGCGAGACGCTGATCACCCCACACGGCTCGGGGTCGCGGTTCAAGCTCCGGTTCGTGCTTCCCTCCCCCGACGCCTACAACCAGTACTACAACGAAATCTCGAACCCGCTGCTCTGGTTCCTCCAGCATTATCTTTGGGACACGCCGCGCTCGCCAGACATCACGCACGAAACCTGGAAAGCGTGGCGCGAGGGCTATGTGTGCGTCAACCAGATGTTCGCGGACGAGATCATCCGCGCGTGTGAGGCCGTCGACGACGAGCCGATCATCATGCTGCAGGACTACCATCTTTATCTCTGCGGCGGCATGATCCGCGACAAGCGTCCCAACGCGATCATCCAGCACTTCATCCACATTCCGTGGCCGGATCCGGACTACTGGCGCCTGATCCCGACCGAGATGCGCCGTTCGATCTGCGAGGGCCTGCTCGGCTGCGACATCGTCGGCTTCCAGACGCCGGATCACGCTCGCAGCTTCATGTATACCTGCGAGGCGTACGTGCCGGACGCCGAAGTCAGCTACGGCACCGGCATCGTCAACTGGGGCGGGCGCGCGATCAAGGTGGCGCACTACCCCATCTCGATCGACACGGAGGCGGTACGCAAGACGGCGCACAGCCAGGAAGCGCGCGCCTACGAGCGCTACCTGCCGACCCACTTCAACGAGTTCACGATCCTGCGGATCGACCGCGCCGAGCCGAGCAAGAACATCGTGCGCGGCTTCCACGCGTTCGACCGCTTTCTGGAGGCGCACCCCGAGTACAAGAACCGCGTCAACTTCATCGCGGTGACGCTGCCATCGCGCATGGACGTCGAGGAGTACCGCGAC
>JAEVYR010000054.1 GCA_023392645.1 Chloroflexota bacterium
TCCCAGCCCCAGGTGACCGATGAGCGACTCCCCCGCCCAGCCCGACGACGTGGTCCTCGAGGCGGTCGGCCTGACCAAGCACTTCCCGGTGCGGGGCTCCCGCCGCCGCGGCGCGGTGCACGCCGTGGACGGCGTCGACCTTCAGCTCCGGTCCGGGCAGGTGCTCGCGCTCGTCGGCGAGTCCGGCTCGGGCAAGTCCACCGTCGCCCGGCTGCTCGCGCGGCTCTACCCGCAGACCTCCGGCGAGGTGCTGCTCCACGGCACGCCGGTGACGGCGCTCAAGGGCCGGGCGTTCCGCGAGTACTGCCGCAAGGCCCAGATGATCTTCCAGGACCCCTTCGCGTCGCTGAACCCGGTGCACACCGTGCGCTACGTGCTGACGCGCTCGCTGCGGATCCACCACCCCAAGGTGCGCGGCGACGACCTCGAGGCGATGCTGCGCGCGCTGCTCGAGCGGGTTCAGCTCAACCCCGACACCTATGTCGACAAGTTCCCGCACGAGCTGTCCGGCGGCCAGCGCCAGCGCGTCGCGCTCGCGCGCGCCCTGGCGGCCGACCCGGAGGTGCTGCTGGCCGACGAGCCGATCTCGATGCTCGACGTGTCCATCCGGCTCGGGGTTCTCAACCTCCTGCGCGACCTGCGCGACCGGCTGGGCATCGCGATCCTCTACATCACGCACGACATCGCGTCGGCCCGGTACTTCGCCGACCGGACGCACGTCATGTACGCGGGGCAGACCGTCGAGACCGGCGACAGCGAGTCCGTGACGCAGTCGCCTGCGCACCCGTACACGCAGCTGCTGGTCCGCTCGGCGCCCGACCCGGAGCACCTCGGCGACCCGCTGCACACCGGCGCCACGGGCGAGCCGCCGAACATGGTGGACCCGCCGGCCGGCTGCCGGTTCAACCCCCGCTGCCCCTTCGCGACCGAGCTGTGCCGCACCCGCGGGCCGGAGCTGTTGGCGATCGGCGCCGGCCGCGAGGTCGCGTGCTGGGGCTACGCGCCCGACGAGCCCGGCGCACCTGACCTCGGCACCGCCAAGGTCGTCGTCGACCTGCCGGAGGTGGCCCGATGAGATTCCTCACCCGCCGCGTGATCTTCTACCTCGTCACCGCCTGGGCGGCGGTGACCATCAACTTCTTCATCCCGCGGATGATCCCGGGCGACCCGGTCCAGGCGCTGATCAACCGCTACCAGGGCCAGCTGGACTCCGACGCGATCGCGTCGCTGTACGTGCTGTTCGGCCTGGACAAGCACGTGAGCCTCTGGGACCAGTACTGGCAGTACTGGGGGCAGCTCTTCCGCGGCGACCTCGGGATCTCGTTCTCGTACTTCCCGACGCCCGTGTCCGAGGTGCTGCGCTCGTCGCTGCCGTGGACGGTCGGGCTGGTCGGCGTCGCCACGGTCATCGCCGTCGTCGCCGGCTCGCTCATCGGCGTGTTCCTCGGCTGGCGCCGCGGCACCAAGGCCGACGCGATCGTGCCGATCACGACGTTCTTCTCGTCGGTCCCGTACTTCTGGCTCGGCATCATCGCGATCGCCGCGTTCTCCGTGACGTGGAAGGTGCTGCCGACCGGCGGCGGCTACGACGGCGACCTCCTGCCGTCCTGGAGCTGGCCGTACATCGGCTCGGTGGCCGAGCACGCGCTGCTGCCGGCGATGACGATCATCCTGTCGTCCATCGCCGGCTGGATCCTCGGCATGCGCAACATGATGGTGACGGTCACCAGCGAGGACTACGTGACGGTCGCCCAGGCCAAGGGCCTCTCGGAGCGGCGCGTGATGATGGGCTACGCCGCCCGCAACTCGGTGCTCCCGCAGATCTCCGGGTTCGCCCTGTCGCTCGGCTTCATCGTCTCCGGGACGCTCGTCATGGAGATGGTGTTCAGCTACCCCGGGATCGGGTTCCGGCTGTTCCAGGCGATCGGCGGCAAGGACTACCCGTTGATGCAGGGCATCTTCCTGGTCATCACGCTGTCCGTCCTCGTCGCCAACGCCCTGGCCGACGTCGTCTACGTGATGCTCGACCCGCGGACCCGGCAGGAGGCCTGAGATGTCCAACGTCCCTGTCGACACCTCGCTGGAGGTCGCGCCGGTCGCCGTGGCGGCCGCGCCCGTCGTCACGCGCGGGAACGCGAAGCCCCGCCGGCGGTTCGTGTTCGTCCGCAACGGCAAGTCCGTCACCGGCCTGGTGATCCTCGGCGTGTTCGTCGTGCTCGCCGTGATCGGCCCGTACGTCACGCCCTACCCGCCGTCGAAGATCGGCGTGGGCAAGCTCCTCGAGCACCCGAGCACCAAGCACCTGCTCGGCACCGACCACATCGGGCGGGACGTGTTCAGCCAGCTCCTCGTCGGCACCCGCGGCGTCATGATGGTCGGCATCCTCGCGGCGGTCATCGCCACGTTCCTCGCGATCGCGGTCGGCGTCACCGCCGGCTTCGTCGGGGGAGCCGGCGACGAGGCGCTCTCGATGGTGTCGAACATCTTCCTGGTCATCCCCGCGCTGCCCCTGATCATCCTGGTGTCGAGCGCGATCAGGAACACGAGCAACCTGACGATCGCCCTGGTGCTCGGGCTGACCGGCTGGGCGTGGGGCGCGCGGCTGCTGCGCGCACAGACGCTCTCCCTGAGACGCCGGGACTTCGTCGAGGCCGCCCGGGCGTCCGGCGAGCGCACCTGGCGCATCGTCTGGTTCGAGACGCTGCCGAACCTCACGGCGATCATCGCCTCGTCGTTCATCTCGACGATGACGTTCGCCGTGCTGTCGCAGACGACGCTGGCGTTCATCGGCGTCGCCAACCTCAACGACTGGAGCTGGGGCACCGCCCTCTACTGGGCGCAGGGCAACCAGGCCCTCGCGCGCGGCGCGTGGTGGTGGTTCGTGCCGGCCGGCGTGCTCATCGCGATCCTCGGCATGTCGCTGTCCCTGGTGAACTTCGGGATCGACGAGTTCGTCAACCCCCGGCTGCGACTGGCGGGGCTCAAGCCGCGCGAGATGCGCAAGCGCGGGATCCGCCCCCGGATCGGCTTCACCGCCACGGTCCGCGACCTGCCGCGACGGCCGGAGGATGTCCAATGAGGAACCCGATCCTCGAGATCAAGGGCCTGGCCGTCGACTACGGCTACGGCGAGAGCCGCGTCCACGCGCTGCGAGGCGTCGACCTGACGCTGCACGAGGGCGAGGTGCTCGGCCTGGCCGGCGAGTCCGGCTGCGGCAAGTCCACGCTCGTGTACGCCGCCACGCGGCTGCTGGCGCCGCCCGGGCTCATCGCGGCCGGCGAGGTGATCTACCACCCGATCGCCGGCGAACCGGTGGACATCCTGCGTCAGCCCGACGACGAGCTGCGGGCGTCCCGCTGGCAGGACACGGCCCTCGTGTTCCAGGGCTCGATGAACTCCCTCAACCCCGTGTACCGGGTCGGGCGGCAGCTGACGGACACCATCGCCGCCCACCGGCCGGACTCGACGCGGGCCGAGCGCGAGGCGCGGGCGCGCGAGCTGCTCAGCATGGTCGGCATCTCGCCGGAGCGGATCAGCTCGTACCCGCACCAGCTGTCCGGCGGGATGCGGCAGCGCGTGATGATCGCGATGGCGCTGGCCCTCGAGCCGCGGGTGCTCATCATGGACGAGCCGACGACCGCGCTGGACGTCGTCATGCAGCGGCAGATCCTCGAGCAGATCATGGAGCTGCGCGACCGCCTCGGCTTCGCCGTCGTCTTCATCACCCACGACGTCTCGCTGCTCATCGAGATCGCCGACC
>JAEVYR010000290.1 GCA_023392645.1 Chloroflexota bacterium
ACGCGGCGGTGGTCACCCCGTTCAGCCTGCAATTACGCAAGTACGTGCGCGGCGGCTTCGTGATCGACATCGCCCAGCCGCCGCTGGAGCGGGTGATCGAGCTGACCATTGCGCGCCGCCTGCCCGACGCGGCGAAGAAGCGCGGTGCGGGCGCGAACGAGGACGATGACGATGCGGTCGATGAGGACGACATCTGGGGTCGCCCGGACGTGGTGCGGACGCGCCTGGTGGTCGAGGTCATGGGGCGTCACAGCAATCTCATCCTTGTCGACGAGGACGGCCTGGTGATGGAGAGCGCCAAGCGCGTCACATCCTCGATGAGCCGGGTACGGCCGGTGTTGCCGAAGCGCGAGTATGTCGCCCCGCCGGCGCCGGACAAGCCCGACCCTCGCCGCGCGACGGGTCCTGGCGTGGAGCTGGTGCTGGCCGAGGCGAAACCGTCGCGAACCCTGGCGCAGGCGCTGGTCAGCGGCTTCCGGGCGGTGTCCCCGGGTATCGCGCGGGAGGTCGCCTTCACCGCGACGGGCAGCGTCGATGTGCCGGTCGGCGCGCCGGGATCGCTCGATACCGCCGAAATGGCGCGCGTGTTGCGGCGGATCTTCGAGCCGATGGTGCTCGACGGCTGGACGCCGTGCGTGTACCGGCGCGACGGCGCGGTGGTCGACTATGCCGCGGTGCCGTTCACTCACCTCGCGGTCGATCTCGACGAGGAGCGCGTGGACACGATCTCTGAAGCGGTCGAGGCGGGCCTGGAGCGCGCGAGCGAAGAGGCGCCGCAGGATCACGGTCAGATGCGACAGCGGCTGCGCTCGCGAATCGGCGACGCGCGGTCGCGTCTCGACAACCGGCTGCGCTCGCTCCAGGAACAGCAGCGGCGAGCCGAGGAGGCCGACCGGCTGCGCCACGCCGGCGAGACGATTTACGCGTGGCTGTGGATGATCGAGCCGGGGCAGGCGGTGCTCGAGGTTGAAGGCGAGGAGCCGATCGCGCTCGATCCGAATCTCGATGCCAATGCCAACGCGCAGGCGTATTTCGAGCAATACCGCAAGGCCCAGCGCGGCCTGGAGCAGGTGCCGCAGCGGATCGGGGAGGCCGAGGCCGAGGCGCGCTATCTCGACCAGCTTGCGACGCAAGTCGAGCAGTCGCAGGGATTCAACACGCTGGAGACGCTTTCGCAGGAGTTCGAGGATTATCTCGAGGCGCATCCGAGCGGCCGGCCGGCCAACCAGCGTGGCCAGCAACCCAGAAAAAAACCGAAATCGGGGCAGGGGAGCGCGCCGGACCAGTTTCACACGCCGGACGGGCACCTGATCTATGTCGGGCACTCCGGGAAGCAAAACGACCAGGTGACGTTTTCGATCGGCGGGCCGGACGACACCTGGCTGCACGCGCGGGGCGTAGCGGGGTCGCACGTGATCATCCGGTGGGATACCGCCGTCGAGGAGGAGGACCCGCACACGATTGAAACCGCCGCGGCGCTGGCGGCGTGGTTCAGCGCTGCGCGTCAGAGCGGATCGGTCGATGTCGATGTCGCGAAGCGGCGGCATGTCAGGAAGATCTCTGGTGCCGGGCCGGGTATGGTGACGTATCGCAACGAGCGGACGATCGTCGTCAAGCCGCGCGACGAGGCGGCGCTGCGGGAGGCGGGGGAGATCGCCTGATGGTGGTCCGCCCCTACGTAGGCGGGCTCGCCGGTGCCGCGGGGCAGAAGTCACACACGGCAAATCCCGGGCATGCGCCCGGGATTTGCCGTGTGCCAGTTCGCCGGACGCTAGACCTCGTCTGGGGACTCCGAGCGCATGGTCGCCTTGGCGACCTGCTTCTCGGCCTTGGCGGCGGCCTTGGCCGGCAGCGGCTTCGCCGGCTCCGCGGCGTCGGCCGGGTCGGCGGTGACGTTCCGCAGCGACGTCTTCGCGAAGACCAGCGAGATGATGATGCCCGCCTCGTAGAGGATCGCGAGCGGGAACACGACCAGGGCGAGGTTGATCGGGTCGGTCGTTGGCGTGATGATCGCGCCCGCGACAACGATGCCGAGGTAGGCGAACTTCCGCCACTTCCGCATGTTCGCCGGCGTGACGATGCCGATCTTCGCCAGGACGAACATGATCACGGCCAACTGGAAGGCGATGCCGAGACCCATCATCAACGCGAGATAGAAGCTGATCGTTTCCTGCGCGTCGATGTTCCAGTCGATGTAGTTGCCGAGGAATTTCGACAGGAAGTCCAACGCGCGCGGGATGGCGAAGAAGTAGGCGTAGGCCACGCCGCCGACGAAGAGGATCGACATGAACGGCAGCGCGGAGAAGAGAACCCGCTTCTCCTTGCGCGTCAGGCCCGGCGCGAGGAAGGCGACGAGCTGGTACACGATGTTCGGCAGGGTGATGCCCACGGCGACGTAAAGGGCGATCCTGAAGAAGATCGTGATCGGGTCCGATGGCGAGCGGATGTCGAGGCCTGAGTCGACCTGGGCGGCCCTGGTGATCTGATCAAGAATGGGATTGACGAGGATCGCGCCGACGATGAAGCCGATGATGATCCCGATCACCATCTTCTTGATGCGGCTGGCGAGCTCGGTGAGATGCTCCTGAAGAGTCATCTCCTCGAAAACGTCAGGTTCGTCGGGATCGTACTTGGGAAGACGAGGAATCTGGAGCTTCCACGCCGGAACCTTGATTGTGCGTGCCATGAAGAGTGCGCCTTTCGTAGCCTGAATCAGTGGACAAGCCAGCGAGTGAAAGCGACGCTTTCTGACGCGAGCTTCGACCATGAAACGTCAGCGACGGCATTGACGACCAGAATGGGACACACGGTTCGTCGGTATTGTCCAGATGCATTGGACGAGCAAGGGAGCGCGGTCTTCCTTCGCACTCCCCCGTGCTGCCGGAGGTCGCACGCTGGGTGCGTCAGGCGTTCTGGTGCTCGTTGATGTAGGACACCGCGTCACCGACCGTGCGGATCTTCTCGGCATCCTCATCGCTGATCTCGAGATCGAATTCCTGCTCCATCGCCATGATGACCTCGACGAGGTCGAGCGAATCCGCGTTCAGGTCCTCGATGAACGCCGCGTTCTCGGTGACCTGGTCTCCCTCCACGCCAAGGCGCTCGGCGACGATACCCTGTACTCGCTCGAGCGTGTTGTTGCTAGCCAACCCTGTTCCTCCCTGATTCCTGCGAGTTTCCGCACCGCGCTCCCCGCGCATCGGGGCCGTCGGTGTACTTGTCAATCATACCCGTTTCGGCATGGCGACACCGCCAATCGGCAGGATCCGCGGTGCCGTCGATCGGGTTGTCCACCGGGATTCTACACGACTGGCGCCCGTCGCGGTCGTCATCGCGTACCGATCCGGCCGCGCGTCGTCGGGGAACTGCCGCGAGATGGTGCCGAGCACCCCGTGAACGAATCGACTCGAGTTTTCGGCGCCGAAATTCTTGGCGATCTCGATCGCCTCGTTGATCGCGACACGCAGGGGCACGGTCTTGCGCTGGTGTTTCAGCTCGTAGACGGCGATGCGCAGCACGTTGCGGTCGACCGCGGCGAGCTGGGGCACCGGAAACGCCGGCGCCGCTTCGGCGATGACCGGGTCGATCGCATCGAGGTCGCGCAGCACGCCCTCGAACAGGGCCGAGGCGTAATCTCGCACCGATGGCGGCACGGCGTCGTCGTTGAGCAGGCTCTCGTCGATGTCGTCCCGTTCGTGGCCGGTGAGGTCGTACTCGTAGAGCGCCTGAAGCGCGAGGATGCGGGCCTGATGCCGGGTGGACGTTGCGGTGACGCCGCCCTTGCCCGGCATGGGCCGAGGCCCCTTGCCCTTGCGCTGCTTCGGTCGCGCCTTGCCGCGGCCGCGAGGCGCGGGGGTGCGCTCGCCGCCGGCTCGCGGCGTGGTGTCGTTGGTGTCGTCTGTCATGCGCGCGGTTAACCTCTGATCGGCCGGCAACGGGCCGGCGCTACGTGTTGGGACCTGGTCCGACGATCCGATCCGTGGGTCAAGCCGGCCCGATGGTGTCGATGTAAATGTTGATGGACGCCGCGGTCATGCCGAGCATCCGCTCGACGGCCTTCTCGACCCGCGCCTGGATCTCGCCCGTGACCTTCGCGACCGGCACGCCCGGTTTCAGGGCGACGGCGATGTCGGCGTCGATCCGATCGCCGTGGACGGCGACGCGGACCTTGCCGTCGTCGTAGGTCTTGCCTTCGGGCTCGGCCATATGGCGGGTCTTGCGGGGTCGCGAGCGCAGCTCCAG
>JAEVYR010000391.1 GCA_023392645.1 Chloroflexota bacterium
TTGGCGACCGGGGCGGCGAGGCGGGCGAGGCCGACCAGGGCGACGGCAATCTCGCGGTGCAGGCCGAGCGACTCGGCCAGCGCCAGCGCCCGCCGGTAGGCGGCGTGGGCGTCCTCATGGGCGTGCAGCGGTGTCGCGAGCCGGCCGACACCGTTGAGCGCGTGGCTGCGCAGGGCATCATGGCCGCTGACGCGCTCCAGCGCGGTCTCGATCAGCCGGCGGCCTGCCCGGTACCGGCCACGCGTGAAGGCGAAGCGCCAGAGGGCGGCGGCAAGCCGCAGCGCGTCGGCGGGGCGGCCATGGTCGAGCAGCCAGGCGTGGGCATCATGCATGTCATCGTGCAGGTCATCGATTCGGACCAGCCACCAGGCCTGGTCAGGGCCGGTGAGCTGTGGCTCCGACTCCTCGGCGAGCTGCACCATGCGGTCGGCATGACGGGCCGCGGTGGCCTCGCTCTCGCCCAGGTCGTCCAGCCGTTCGCGACCGAGGTGGCGGAGCACAGGGATGAGGCTGAAGCGAACCTCCCCGGCCGTGGCGATCGAGGTCAGCAGACTGCTTCGCACGAAGGTGTCGATGTGGTCGATCGCATCGAGCTCGTTGGCATTCGGCAGGATCGGCAGGACATCATCCAGCAGCCACCGGCCGCACATGATGGAGAGCGCGCGAAAGACCCGTTGCTGGACGGCATCCAGGCGCTGGTAGCCGAGGCGGGCCGAGAGCCGCAGCGGGGCATCCGCCGGGGACGGCGCCACGCCGGACGCGCGCATCTGCGCCAGTATGGTCGCGGCATCGTGGGCCGCGAGCTGGGGCGCGATCAGCTCCAGCACCAGCGGCAGCCCGCCAAGGTGCCGGCAGATCGCGGCGATGGCGACCGCGTTGGCGCTGGTGACCTCGAAATCCGGATCGATGGCGCGTACGCGCTCGCGGAGCAGCTGGACGCTGGGGCTCTGGCGCAGGCTGTCGATGCCGATGCCGGAACCGAGCGCCTGGTCGCCCGGCGCGTGGTGCGCCAGCGGCACGACCTCATGCACCGCCTCGCCGTAGACGTCGAGGGTATGGCGCGAGGTGACGAGCATGGCGACCGCCGGGCAGTGGGCACGGATGACGGCGAGCAGGTCGGCGATCTCCGGCGCGAGCTCGCCGTTGTCGAGCACCAGCAGCATCTCGCGGTCCGCCAGGTGGCGGGCGATGCTGTCGCGGTAGCTGTGGTGGCGACTGTCCTGCAGCCCGAAATGCCGGGCAACGGTGGCCTCGAGGTCGGCGCCCGGTGTGACCGAGGCGAGCGGCACCATGCGGGCGCCGTGACGAAAGCGAGGGGCGAGGTCGCGGGCGACCTGCACGGCGAGGCGGGTCTTGCCCACACCGCCCGGGCCGGTGATGACGACGAGGCGCTGCCGTCGGTCGATCAGCAGCTCCCGGAGGCGGGCCAGATCGGTCTCGCGGTCGACAAGGCGAGTGCGATACGCGGGCATGGCGCCGACCGTCGTCGCCGGAGCGCCGGCGGGGATGGCGGTGGTGATGCGCGGTGGGCCATCGGCGCGTCCGCCGGCGGGCTGTCTGTTGTCGGCATTCATGGCATCCCAACTTCTCGCGCCACAATTCGGCGGCGACGATTTGAGAGGGAAGTCAATCGCAGCAGGAGGTGTGCCAGCATCGCGGAATGATGTATCGCGCGTGCGGACCGGGTCAGGTGCGATGGGCGGGGATGATGCCGGCCTGGTGCGCGGCACGGGCGGCGGCGACGCGGGACGGGACCGCGAGCTTGCGCAGGATCGCCGCGAGATAGGTCTGCACGGTGCGCGGGCTGATCTCCAGCCGCTCGGCGATCTGCGGGTTTGTCAGGCCGTCGCTGAGCAGCACCAGCACCTCGTGCTCGCGGGCGGTGAGGCCGTACAGCTCCCGTGCCAGCGCCTCGACGTCGACCGACGCCGCCGGCGCGGCCGGAACGGGGATAGCCCGGGCGATCGCGATCGCCTCCTCGGGGCTGAGCTCGGCGCCGAGCGCGAACGCCTCCTCATGGCCGGGTGCCTCGCGGGCGGCGGCGAGCGTGGCGTCACGCTCCTCCCGATCCAGCCCGAACAGGGTGGAATCGATCCGCTTGCGCAGGGCCGCGGCCGCGCCGAGCAGCACCGACGCCGTCTCGCGGTCGCAGCAGGCGATGGCGGCCGCGGCGAACGCCTCCAGCGCTTCCGCCACCCCGGAGACGTCGCCGACCGTGAGATAGCCATCGAGACCCGAGCGCAGGCGGGGCACCGCCTCGTGCAGGCGGTCCTGTTGCGTCGCGATCCGTCCCGTGTTCATGTCGGACCACGCGATGCCGCGGGTGTCGCTCACCCGCGCGTACATCCCGCGCGCCTCCTCATGCGTCGCAAACGCCCGGTCGAGCTGGCCGAGCTGCCATTCGATATACCCCCGGTTGGTGAGCACCGAGGCGATGCCGCGCTCGTCCTGCAGGCGCTGGTAGGTTTCCCCGGCGAATTCCAGGTGGCGCAGGGCGCTGTCGGTGGCGTTGGCGACGGTCGCCTCGATGTCGGCGAGGCCGATCCGGCTGATCGCGATCTCGCGGTCGAGCTCGAGCGGCAGCGCGATCGCCAGCGCGCGCTGGTATGCCTCGCGCGAGCCTTCGGGGTCACGCGTGATGTTGGCCAGCATGCCCAGGCCGTTCAGGGCCCGGCAGCGAAGCATGTCGTGCCCCTCGACGCCGGGGATGGCGACCTCGAGCCACTCGCGCATCTCGCGGTAGTGCCCCCGGGTGTAGGCGTATCGCCAGAGGGAGGCGCTCAGGCGCAGGGCGTCGACGGCGCGGCCGCGGGCGAGCAGCCAGCCGTGGGCGATGCGGAAATCGTCGTGGAGGGTGTCGGCCCGGGCCAGCCACTGGGGCTGGTCGGAGCCGGTCAGGCGCGGCTCGGCCTCCTCGGCGAGCCGGACCATGTTTTCGGCGTGACGGCCCGCGACGGCATCGCGCTCGCCCGTTTCGGTGAGCCGGTCGCGTCCGAAGGCGCGCAGGATGGGGTTCATCGTGAAGCGCGGCTCGGCGTCCGGACCGGTTGGGGAGTGAATCATGCTGCTGGCGGCGAGCGCGTTGACGTGGGCGATGGCGTCGAGCTCGTCGTCGTCGCCGGCGAGGATCGGCAGCACGTCGTCGACCGTCCACTGACCCTCCATCACGCTGAGGGAGCGGAAGGCACGCTGGGCGCCGGGCTCGAGACGATCGTAACTGAGGCGGATGGAATCGCGCATCGCCCGGGTGGTGTTGTGCAGCGGCCCGATGTGGCCGGCGTCGACCACCGATTCCAGCTCGGCGCGCAGCGAGGCCGGGGTGCGGGTGGCGAGGCTCGGGGCGGTCAGCTCGATCGCGAGCGGGAGACCGCCGAGGAGGTCGCAGATCGCGACAATGTCGGCGGCGTTGTCCGGCGTGACGGCGAAATCCGAGCGGGCGGCGCGAGCCCGCTCGGTGAGGAGGCGCACGGCGGCGCTGCGCTCGCCCGCTTCCGGCTGCTGATCGGCGAGGATGCTTCCGTTGACGCTGCTCGGCAGGGGCAACACCTGATGACCGACCTCGCCGTAGATGCCGAGCTCGCTGCGGCTGGTGACGAGCATGAAGACCTCGGGGCAGCGACCCTGGATCGCGCGGAGTAGCGTGGCGATGTGAGGCAGGTGCTCGACGTTGTCGATCACGAGCAACATCTCGCGGGGCTCGAGATCACGCAGGATGCTGTCGCGGTAGGACTGGCCCTGCGTGTCGCGCAGGCCGAGGTGCCAGGCGAAGGCGGCGCTGGGGTTGGCGCTGGCGGGTGCCGAGGCGAGCGGGATGAAGCGGGCGCCGTCGCGGAAGGCGTCCTGAAGCGTGGTGGCGACCTGCGCGGCCAGGCGGGTCTTGCCGACGCCGCCAGGTCCTGAGAGGGTGATGAGCCGGGTGTCTCGACGTCGCGCCAGCGCCGCAATCGCCGCCACCTCCGTCTCGCGGCCGATGAACGAGGTCAACGGACGCGGCCAGGGGG
>JAEVYR010000413.1 GCA_023392645.1 Chloroflexota bacterium
GCACCACGCGCGCGGGGCGCCTGTCTTGTGCCCATCTGCGTGTGGCGCGCCGAAACCGATAGCCCCCTTTTCCGTTGACACATGCAGACCCGTGTGTGACGATCGCGCCACGAAACAATGTGATCTGCTCGCCGTGGCGAGGAGTGACAGGAGGCGCAATGCGTATCGCAGCGTTCGACGGCGGAAAGCCCGGCATCGTCGCGTCAGACGACACCGTCGTCGATATTGGGGACTTGTTGCAGCAGTACGATCCGCTCGATCCAGCGGATCGCCTTTCCGACCTCATTGTCCATTTCGACGAGCTCCGTCCAGAGCTGGAGCGCCGCGCGGCGGAGGGCGGCGGCACGCCGCTGGCTGACGTCAAGCTCGATGCGCCGGTCGGGCGGCCATCGAAGATCATCTGCCTGATGGGCAACTATCGGGAGTTCACCGACCGCCCCCTCCAGAAACTCGATCTCTTTTTCAAGTCGCCCGAGAGCGTCAGCGGCGACGGGGATACTGTCGTGCTGCCGCCTCACCAGGCCGACATCTTCCACCACGAGGCGGAAATCGCCGTCGTGGTCGGCAAGGAATCGAAGGACCTGACGCAGGACACCGCGCTGGATGCCGTCTTCGGCTACACCGCGTTCAACGACGTCTCTGCCCGCGGTCTCGGCCGTACGGGGATCAACAGCTTCCTCGGCAAGTCGTTCGACACCTTCGGTGGCTTCGGTCCGTGGATCGTGACGAAGGACGACGTTCCCGACCCCCAGAACCTGCACATCACCGTCGACGTCGGCGGCGAACTTCGGCAGGACTACTCCACAAGCGACATGGAGCGACCCATCACGGAGCTGATGACCTACATCTCGGGCGTCACCACGCTCCATCCCGGCGATGTGATCTGCTGCGGCACCAACCATCAGGGGCTCGGCTCCATGCAGGATGGCGACGCCGTGACCACCACCGTTGAGGGGATCGGGTCGTTCACGTTGCACGTCAAGGATGAGCACCAGCGCGCGTGGCAGCGCGGCGTGGACAAGGCAACGGCGGAGCGGGTGAAGGCGCAGGCCGTGCATCCGGTGGAGCAGAAGGGAGCGAGCGCATGAGGCTGGTGCTGACGAAGGATGATCGCATCGGCGCGCTGACCGATGATGGCATGGTCGACATCTCGGCCGCGTTCGACGATATCCGCTACCGCACCGGGGCCGACCGCATGCCTCGGGTGATCGGCGCGCTGAACGAGCGACGCGCCCGGATCGACGAGCTTGTGGCGAGCGGCACAGCCGAACCGGTGCCGGCGCTTCAGGCACCCGTGCCGCGACCACCCAAGCTGATCGCCGCCTTCGGAAACTACCGTGAAGGGTGGGACCGCGAGCGCCAGCCACAGGACATGTTCCTGGAAAGTCCGGACTCCGTGACCGACCCCGACAGCACCGTGGTGCTGCCAAAACACGAGGCCGAAATCTTCCACCACGAGGCCGAGCTGGCGCTGGTGATCGGCCGGCGGGCGAAGTACCTGCCGGCAGACGCCTCGGCGCTGGATGTGATCGCCGGGTACACCTGCGCGATGGACGTGTCGGCGCGCGGCATCGGCCGTGTCGGGCCCAGCCGGATCGGCAAATCGTTCGACACGTTCACGCCGCTGGGTCCAGCCGTCGTCACGCCTGACGAGGTCTCGGATGCCCAGAATCTGCGCGTCACGCTCACGGTGAACGGCGACGGGCGACAGGATTACACAACCGCCGACATGGAGTACGCGATCCCCGAGATTCTCAGCTTCATCAGCGGCTACATGACGCTGGTGCCGGGCGATGTGATTCTCTGCGGCACGCAGCACCAGGGGCTCGGGGCGCTCCAGGATGGCGACAAGGCCGAGATGACGATCGAAGGAATCGGCACACTGGCGGTCGATGTTCGGGATCCATTGAAGCGGGACTGGTCGCGAGGGATCGACGAGGCGATGGCCGCCCGTCAGCGGGCGGTCGGCCAGGCACAAGGAGGGTAGCGCAACGGATTGGGGCCGGAGCAACGCGTAACGCCAACCTCACCAGGATCGAATCGTGATCGCCGACAGGAGGAACGCATGACCACGCGCAAGACGACGCTCGATCGCATCAACGCCAGCAGGATGACGCGCCGCCGCGCGATGCAGGCAGGTATGGCCGGTGCGGCAGGTGTGGCCGCCGCCGGCGTGTATACCGCCGCCGGGGCTCGCGGTCCCAGTCGGGGTGCCAGCCTGCAGGACGCCAGCCCCGAGCCGACTCGCGGCGGGAAGATGGTGATCGCGTCGACCGGCCAGCCTGCCGGGCTCGACGTGCAGTTGTTCAACAACCGAACAGTCACGCTGATCGCCTGGAACATCTTCGAGGCGCTCTTCACCTTCGACGCCGAGTACGCCACGGTGCCGATGCTGGCGGAGGGGATCGAGGTCAGCGAGGACGGGCTCACCAACACCATCACCCTCCGCCAGGGGGTGCTGTTCCACAACGGCGAGGAGATGGTGGCCAACGATGTGGTGGCGTCCTTCAATCGGTGGATGCCGATCAGCGCGCTTGGGCAGGCGATCCAGGAGTTTCTCGAGTCGATCACGGCGGTCGACGACTACACCGTCGAGATCGTGCTGACCAGCCCGCTGGTGGCGCTGCCGAGCATGCTCGCCCGCCAGAGCCAGGGGCTCGCCATCATGCCGGCCTCGATCATGGAGGGCGCCAGTGGGGAGCCGCTCCCAGCGGAGAGCTACATCGGTACCGGCCCCTACCGGTTCGTCGAGTTCCAGGCCGATCGCTACACGTTGCTGGAGCGATTCGAGGATTACGTGGGCGTCGAGACACCGCACAGCGGCTACGCGGGAGCCAAGCCCGCCTACCTCGACGAGCTCGAGTTCGTGCCGGTGCCCGACGAGGCGGCCCGTCTGGCCGGCCTTCAGTCCGGCGAGTACCACTACCTCGAGGAGATCATCCCCGACCAGATCGAGGCGATTGGCGACAACCCGGATGTCAACATCGAGATCCTGCCACCACGAAGCTACGGCGTGATCTTCCTGAACACGGCTGGTGGTCTCACGACCGACGTGAACATCCGCCTGGCGGTGCAGGCCGCGATCTCCGTCGAGCCACTGGCGCAGGCATCGCACGGTGAGGGGTACTTCGAGCCGGGTCCCGGCATCATGCTCCCGCAGACCGCGTGGGTCTCCGATGTCGGTGCCGAGAGTTACAACCAAGGCGATCCCGAGAAGTGCAAGCAACTGCTCGATGAGGCCGGATACGACGGCACCCCGATCCGCCTCCTCACGACCCAGGAGGATCTCGGCGACTACAACGCCGCCGTCGTCGCCCAGCAGCAATTGGAGGAGGGTGGCTTCACGGTCGAGCTGGAGGTATTCGACGAAGCGACGCTCGACGAGAACCTCGAAGACGACGAGCGGTGGGAGATGACGACCGACTCGATCGTCTTCCGGCCGGACCCGGTGCTGATCCGCGTGTTCGCGAGCTGCGTGGCCGAGGGCAAGTGGTGCACCGACGGCAAGAACGAGGCGGTCGAGCGGCTGCAGACGGAGCTGGATGCGGAAGCCCGCTTCACCGCCTTCGAGGATCTGCAGCAGCTCTGGTACGACGAGGCGCCGGCCGTCAAGATCACCGATCAGTTCGGCGTCGCCGCGCTGGCTTCGAGCGTGCAGGGGCTCCTCGGCAACATGCACTTCGAGATCGAGCCGGAGTTCGCCAACGCCTGGATCGAAGAGTAGCGATCTCAAAAGGGCCGTGGCAT
>JAEVYR010000451.1 GCA_023392645.1 Chloroflexota bacterium
GCCCCTGCCGGACAACGGCGATCCGATGCCGATCACCTTCGAGGAGGTCGGCTCCAACACCCTCTTCGTCTACGCCGAGAGCCCCTACAAGCAGGTCGCGGGCGACATGTATTCCTACATCGGCAGCGTCGAGGGGCAGGTCGCGATCATGGCGGCGACGCAGGGCAACCTGCGCGCGATGATCCCCGAGGCGGTCGAGATCGCGCAGCAAAGTGTCGAGCTCGATCCCTACGCGAGCATCGCGCTTTCGCTCTACGACGAGCAGCTGCGGATGGGCCCGATGGTCCAGATCCGCAATGCGGGCGCCGCCCAGGTCGCGCTGGAGCGCAAGGCGCTCACGCCGAACTTCGGCGAGGTCGTGCAGGGGATCATGACGGGCCAGGTGCCCGACGTGAAGGCGGCGATGGAGGACCTGCAGAGCCGGTCCGACGCCGAGCTCGATCGCGCGATCAAGGCCGCGCAGGACGCCGGCGCGGAGGTTTCGCGCGACGACTTCGTCTTCCCGAACTGGGACCCGACCGTGGACTACACCGAAGCGATGTACGACGAGCTCTAGCGCTCGTTCACCGACAAGAGGCTCCGGCGCCGGCCGGAGCCTCCACTCCGCTGCAGGCTGAGGAGCAACCATGGCGATCGGAACCGCCGGGCGAGCGAACACGCTGGCGCGTCAAGGAAGCGGCGAGCGAAACGCGCCGCTGGGCAAGCGCATCTGGGCATCGCGCTGGTGCTACCTGTTCGCGCTGCCCAACCTGATTCTGGCGGGCATGTTCACCTTCTACCCAACCGTCATGTCGTGGTATTTCGCGTTCCTCGACTGGTCCGGCTTCACGTCGGACAAGGAGTGGATTGGGCTCGAGAACTTCCGCGAGATCATCAAGGACCAGTTCTTCTGGGACGCCTATGTGCGCTCGTTTCTCTTCATGCTGGTCGCCGTCCCGATCCAGGTCGTGCTCGCGCTCATCGTCGCTCTGATCCTCAACGACCAGTCCTACAAGCTGGGCCCGTTCTTTCGCACCGTCTTCTTCCTGCCCGTCGTCACAAGCGCCGCGATCATCGGCATCGTGATGACCTTCGTGTTCAGCCCGTTCAACGGCCCGATCAACAAGGTCATGCTCAACGTCGGGTTGGCGGACCGGCCCATCGACTTTCTCGGCAATCCCGACACCGCGCTCTGGACCATCGCCGGCGTGTGGATCTGGAAGTGGTTCGGCATCACGATGATCTACTGGCTCGCCGCGCTCCAGGTCGTTCCCCAGGACCTCTATGAAGCCGCGCGCCTCGACGGAGCCGGGCGCTGGCACCTGCACAAGGACATCACCCTACCCATGGTCTTCCCGTTCGCGATCGTCATCATTCTCATCACCATCGTCGGCTCGCTCAATGTCTTCGGCCTGGTGCAGACCATGACCCGCGGCGGACCCTACTTCGCCAGCGAGGTGATGGAGGTCTACATCTACCGAAACGCATTCGGTGAGGGCGGCATACCCCGCCTCGGCTACGCATCCGCCGCCGCCCTGTTCTTCGGCATCACCGTGCTGGGGCTTTCGCTCCTGCAGGGCTGGGGCCTGAAGAAGGCCAACGACGCGCGCGCCCAGATGCGCCAGTCTTGAGACGGGAGGAAAATCGCACCATGGACGTCTCGGCACGCTCCCGGAACTCCACGATCAAGGGACCTGCTGACACCCGCAGTTGGTGGCGGTCGCTGAACCGTGGCAATCGCCTCCGCGCGATCATCACCACGGCAATCCTGCTGCCGATCGGATTCGGCTGGATCTACCCCTTTCTGTGGATGGTCAGTGCAGGGTTCAAGACGAATCAGGAGATCTTCGGTGGCCTTACCCTCATCCCCGAAGATCCCCAGTTCGGCAACTTCTCCCGCGCCTGGACCGACGCCCGCATTGGCGAATACTTCCTCAACACCGTGATCGTCACGGTCGGGTCGATCCTGATCGTGCTGGTCTCGGTAGCGATGATCGGGTACGTGCTCGGTCGCTACCAGTTCCCCGGCAAGAAGGCGATCATCATCGCCTTCGCGATCACCGTCTTCCTGCCCGAGGGGTACACGATCATCCCGGTCTTCGAGCTGGTGAACAAGCTCGGATTGGCCAACTCGCTCGCCGGCGTGACGCTGGCGCAGGCTGGCGGTGCCCACGTCGTGATGGTGCTGCTCTTCGCCGGCTACTTCGCGCAATTGCCCAAAGAGCTGGAGGAGGCCGCGGTCGTCGATGGCGCCGGGTTCTTCCGCGTGTTCTGGCAAATCATGCTGCCGCTCGCCAAGCCCATCGTCGCCACCACGATCATCCTCCAGTTCATGCACAGCTGGAACGCGTTCTTGGTGCCTCTGGTGCTGACACTCTCCCGACCCGACCTGCGGACGCTCGCGGTCGGCATCTATGCCTTCCAGGGAGAGTTCTTCACCGACTGGTCTGGCATGGCCGCCGCCGCAACGATCAGCCTCGCGCCGATCGTTATCATCTTCCTCTTCCTGCAACGCTACTTCGTCGAAGGCATCGCCGGCGCGGTCAAGAGCTGACCCGCGCCGATCATCCCGAAAGGCCCGCCCGCGTGACCAACGTCCTGATCCTGATGTCCGACGAACACAACGCGACGATATCCAGCGTGTATGGGCATCCGCGCGTCGAGACGCCGAACATGGAGCGACTCGCGCGCGAGGGAACGGTCCACGACGCCGCGTATTGCCCCTCGCCGCTTTGCACGCCGAGTCGCTCTTCGTTCGTCTCCGGCCTGCCAGTGCATCGCACTCAGGCGTACAACAATTGCAACGTCGTCCAGTTCGATTATCCCGGCTACGGTGGCGTCCTGGCCGACCAGGGCGTACACACCGTCAGCGTGGGCAAGACCGACACCTACACCACATGGGACCGGCTCGGGTTCAGCGAAACCTTCCTGCCAGGCGACCGCAAGACGCCCGGGGACATCAACTTCTGCCGCGAGCCGCTTGCGCAGCGCACCGATGGTGCCCGGCGCGCCGCGGAGTTCGGCCCGAGAGACGACGCTTCCGCCAAGGACCTGGAGCGCGTCGACACCACGCTCGACTGGCTCCACAACACCGCGCCGACTCTCGGCCAGCCGTGGACGCTGACCGTCAACCTCATCGCGCCGCACTTCCCCCATTACGCCGCGCCGGACCTCTGGGAGAAGTACGAGGACGCAGCCGACCTGCCTGAGCATGGCGTCGACGCCGAGTCGGCCCAGCATCCATACGCGGTCGATCTGCGGCAACACTTCCAGGCCGACGCCTTCACCGTGGAGCAAGTCCGGGGCAACCGACGAGGATACCTCGCCCGCGTCGATTTCGTTGATCGCCAGCTCGGCCGGTTGCTGGACGCACTCGAAGCGACCGGGCAACGAGACGACACCGTCGTGGTCTACACCTCCGACCACGGCGAGATGCTCGGCAAGTTCGGCCTGTGGTGGAAGTCCGCGATGTACGACGATGCCGCCCGCGTGCCGCTCATCGTCGCCGGCCCCGGCTTCGACGCGGGCGTGCGGTGCGGCACCGCTGTCACCCTGCTCGACGTCCAGGCAACGATGTTCCGGGCAACCGGCGCGGATCGGCCCAGCGACTGGTGGGGCGAGCCATTGCAGGACGTCCCTCTCGACGATGATGAGCGGGTTGCGATCGCCGAATACCACGGCCACGGCACGCGATCCGGCACCTTCCTGGTCCGCAAGGGGCGCTGGAAGCTGCTCTATCACGGCGCCGCGCCACATCAGCTCTTCGATCTCGAGGCAGATCCCGAGGAGCTCGACAATCGTTACGACCGCGAGCCGCAGGTCGCCGCCGATCTCGAGTGCGAGCTGCGGCGGCGCTGCGACCCGGACGCCGAGATCGCTCGGGCCCATGCCTTCGAGCGACACCAACTCGATCTGCTCGCCGCCACAACCGCCTGACCTGACGCGAACCAATCCTTGCGCCGGCCCTGTGCCGTCCGCCGTCCGTTGTTGAGACCGCCGCCGCGATGCGATCGCCCGCGCATCGTGCTGGCCCTATGCAGGAGTCGCCGCCGACATGGCCAAACGCCCGAACGTCATCGTCTTCTTCACCGACCAGCAGCGATGGGATACCACCGGTCTGCACGGCAACCCGACGGGTCTCACGCCAAACCTCGACCGCGTCGCCCGCGAGGGCACGCACGTCCGCAACTCGTTCACCTGCCAGCCCGTCTGCGGCCCCGCAGGCTCCTCGCTGCAAACCGGCCTCTACGCCACCCAAACCGGTTCCGTGACGAACGGTATCCCGCTGGATCCTTCGCTGCCGACGCTGGCAACCTGGTTCAACGAGGCCGGCTACCGCACCGGGTACATCGGCAAGTGGCATCTCGCCGCTGGGGAACCCGTTCCAGCCGACCAGCGCGGGGGCTACCAGGACTGGCTCGCTTCGAACACGCTCGAATTCACGTCGGATGCCTACGAAACGACGATGTTCGATGAGAACTGCGAGCCGCGCCGCCTGCCCGGCTACCGTGTCGACGCGCTCACCGACGCCGCGATCCGGTACGTCGACGACCATCAGGCTGAACCGTTTTTCCTCTTCATCTCCTACCTCGAGCCGCACCACCAAAATCACCGCGACGACTACCCCGCTCCAACCGGCTACCGCGAGCGCTATCAGGGGCAATGGATGCCGCCAGATCTCGCCGCGCTGTCCGGGAACGCCGTTCAACACTGGGGCGGCTATTGCGGCATGGTGAAGCGCCTCGACGAGGCGTATGGCCGGCTGCTGGACGCGCTCCGCAGCCTCGACCTGCTCGATGACACCGTCGTCCTGTTCACCTCCGACCACGGCAATCATTTCAAGACCCGCAACGGCGAGTACAAGCGATCGTTGCACGACGGCTCGATCCGCGTGCCGACCGTGCTGACCGGTCCCGGGTTCAACGGCGGCGGCGAGATCTCCGAGCTGGTCTCGCTGGTCGATCTCCCGCCAACCCTGCTCGACGCGGCCGGGCTCCCGGTGCCGGACAACCTGCCCGGCCGATCGCTGCTCAACCTCGTCAGCCGCCGCGACACGGAACCATGGCCCGAGGAAGTGTTCGTCCAGATCAGCGAGAGCCAGACCGGCCGTGCCATCCGCACGAATCGGTGGAAATTCGGGGTCGTCGCGCCCGACACGGTCTCTCCGCACGCGGCCGGCTCGGAGGTCTACCACGAGTACGCACTCTATGACCTCTACGCCGATCCCTACGAGCTGACCAACCTGATTCATCTCGAGTCGCACGCAGAGCTCTGCCGCGAGCTCACCGGCCGCCTTCTCGCTCACATGGCGGCGATCGGCGAGCCGCCGGCGACGATCACGCCGGCGGAGAAGCATCCCTCCGGGCAGCGGCGGGTCGAACCAACCGAGGTACTGGCGTAGGACCGAACGCTACCGCGTCGAGCGTGCTTCGCCCGCGGTCGCCAGCGCAACGGAAACCACCGTCCCGCGCTGGCAATAGCCTGCGCTGAGTGGTGGCGCTTCTTCGGGACACCGCGGCACGTACAAC
>JAEVYR010000502.1 GCA_023392645.1 Chloroflexota bacterium
CATGACCTGCGCGACGAGGGGCAGCACGCCAGTCTCTGGGGGTAATCGGGCTGCCACCGGGTGGTGACCATCGGGTGGGGACATGATGACTCCTGAACGGTCGGGATGCATTGGTGCCAAAAGGGAAACGAACCACGCGGGCTGCAAGGCACGCCCATCAGGATATCCGCAACGCATCCTGCGTGCCAACCGCACATTATGGTCAGTTCTCGATTCACATATGACTCGCGTCACACAAAAAGGGCGGGGTCTTGCCCCGCCCGCTCGTGCCACCTCCAGGTTCCGTCTCAGACGGCCGCGGAGGTCGCCTTGACCCCGACCGGCGTGCGCCAATCGGCATACCGGTCCTCCCGGCCGCGCAGGACATCGTCGAAGAGCCGCTGGAGGTTCCCGGTCAACTCGCCGATCGCGCCGTCGCCAACCTGGTAGCGATCGACCTCAGCCACCGGCGTGATCTCGAACGCCGTGCCACAGAGAAACACCTCGTCGGCAAGATAGAGCTCGGTGCGGTCGATCGACCGCTCGACGACCGTCGCGCCAAGCGACTTCCGCGCCATCGTCATGATCGCATCGCGGGTGATGCTTTCCAGGATGCCATCGGTGGTCGGCGGGGTCACCAGCTGGCCGTTGCGCACCATCATCACGCAGGCGCCCGGAGCCTCGCTCACCTTGCCCTGCGGGCTGAGCAGCAAGGCGTTGTCGTAGCCGTCGCCCTTCGCCTCCATCGTCGCGAGCTGACCGTTGCGGTAGTTCGAGATGTTCTTGATGCGCGGCGGCATCACCGTGTCGGAGATGCGCGTCCACGAGCTGACCTTTACCCGGATCGTCTCGCCGCTGATGAGTTGGCTCGGCATCGGGTGGGAGTTGATCAGCATCCCGAGGTCGACCGATGTATCCGAGAGGCGCTTGCCCGACGCGCCCGCCGAGTACGCGAGCGGCCGGAGGTACGTGTCCTCGGTGGCGTCGTTCGCTCTGAGCAGGGCCACGGACGCCTCGATCAACTCGTCCACGGTGTAGTCGAGCGGTAGGCGCACGAGCTTCATCGAATCGATCAGGCGCTCCATGTGCTCCTGCAGCCGGAACACGTACAGCTCCTGCTGGTCGTCGTTCCAGTACCCACGGATGCCTTCGAACACCGCGCCGACCGTCGACCAGGCGAGGTCGGTGACATGCACCGTCGCCTCTTCCCACGGCATCTGCCGCCCGTTCCACCAGACGTATTTTGGATGCGTCGCTGTCATGGCCTGCTGTTCCTTCGTTTCGAGAGCGATACCGACGCGGTCACTGCTCGCAGTATCGCATCGCGCCGGGCCATGCGAAAGGGCGGCCGCCGAAGCGACCGCCCCTTGACATCGACGAACGCTGGTCGATTACTCCTCCGGCCGGCCGGAGATCTGGTACTGCGTCAGGGCTCGGGTGTAGATGTTGCCGTCCGGCACCGAGAATCCCTGCGTGTTCACCGGGATATTCTGCACCCACGGCTTGAACGCGTACACATCGAGGCGGTAGGTCAGGATGACATACCCGACATCCTCCTGCAGGATGCGCTCGGCCTCCTTGTACTTCTCCAGGCGAGCCTCCGGATCGAGGATGCCCTTGGCCTCCGTAACGATCTCGTCGTACTCCTTGTTGGACCACGCCTGCCGCTTGGAGCCCTCCGGCTTGCCGCTGTAGAACATGTCGTAGTAGACGTTGTCCGGGTCGGGGTAGTCCAGCCACCAGCGAATCCAGACGAGTTGATCGCGGTTCTCGTACAGCCGCGGCCGGAAGGTGTTCTCGACCAGCGACTCGATCTGGATCTTCATCCCGAGGTTTTCCTCGAGCTGTGCCGCGATGTCGTTGGCCATGATGTCGGAGTTGTACTGCTCCTCGTCCGACCGCATGATCATCGTGATCTCGGGCCAGTTCTTTCCGCCCTCGAACTCGGTGCCCTCGAGGTGCGCAAGCGCGGCCTCGGGATCGAACGCCTGGATGCCGTAGATTTCCTCGTCCTCGAAGAACCCGTACACGCCCTGCGGCACCATGCAGTGGGCGGGCTGGACGAGTCCCTGGGTCACCTCTACCAGTCGATTGCGGTCGATGGCCTGACTGACGGCGCGGCGGACCTCGAGCTGGTCGAACGGCGGAATACCGTTCGAGGGCAGCAGGAACCAGACGCCGGGGTAGACGTACTGGCGCAGCATGGACGCCTTTTCGGGATCCTCCTGGAAGCGCACGTAGTCGCTGGCGCCCAGGGCCACCCAGTCGAGCTGCTGGTCGCCCGTGCCGTTCTCGAAGTTGTTGACCTGGTTCGCGCTGGGCACGATCGGGTCGATCACCTTGGTCAGCGTGATCTCGTCAGCCTGCCAGTAGTTCTCGTTCTTCGAGACCTCGACCTTGACGCCCTTTTCCCAGAGATCAAGCTTGAACGGCCCGTTGGAGACGAGCGGCACGTCACCGAGCGCCCACTCCGCGCCATACTCCTCGACCGACGCGCGGTGCGCCGGCAGGCAGGCCAGGTAAGCGACCTTTTGGGGAAGGTTGGCGCGCGGGCCTTCGAGGGTCATTTCGAAGGTCCAGTCGTCGATCGCCTTCAGCCCGAGGTCGTCCACCGTCGGCACGCGCGTCTCGCCGTCGATGTCGATCTCGGCGCCCGTGTTGAATGCCTCGCCGTTCTTGACGTCATAGAGAATGAAGCCATAGACATTCGCGGTTTCCGGGTCGAGGATGCGGGCGAACGACCACGCGAAGTCGTGCGCCGTCACCGGATCGCCGTTCGACCAGCCGGTGTTGCCCTCCCGCAGGTGGAAAGTCCACACCGACGCGTCGTCGTTGGGCTCCCACGTCTCGGCCCAATCCGCGACCGGGTTGCCGTCCGGATCGAACGTGAGCAGACCGGCGAAGGTTTCCTGTTCGGCGTTGCAGTACAGGTCGGCATTCCAGTCAAACGACTTGGGATCGTTCGCGAGGAACGAGTTGTAGAAAATCTGCTCTTCATCCAGCTCCGCCGCCGGGGTGCCGTCCTGCGCGAGGACAGCGGCGCCGCCAGGCACGGTTCCGAGCGCTACCGCACCGGCGCCCGCGACCATGCCGCCGAGCATCTTCCGGCGGGAGAACGCCGCCATCCGCATTCTCTGGTCGAGCTTCTGGAGCATTGCTTCCTGTTCAGACCTGTGATTCTCGGTTGACATCGATCCACAGCCTCCTCGGCGTGCTTGCCTTCAATCGAACAGGCGGGTCCATCCCGCCGCCCACCTCGACGCGCCGTTTCCGGCAGGGTCGAGCGCGCAATCTCCGGATGTCATCGGTCGTTCGCGGCACCTCCCTTCCCCGCCGACACCATTCGTCGTCGGTCCTTCGAGCGATCCTCGTACGGTTGTAG
>JAEVYR010000537.1 GCA_023392645.1 Chloroflexota bacterium
GGTCGCGGTTACGCCCAGCAGGGCGGTCGTCATGGAGGCGCCGAGACCGAGCGCGGTGGCGCGCTTGACGATCTCCCGCCGGGAGAGCCTGCCCGCGGCCGCCTGCTGGATGAGGGTATCGAGACGCAGTGCCTGTTCTGTCATGGATGCACTCCTTTTCGCCGTGATGGCGACCACACGCCCTGTCCCGTGACCGTCTCGAACGCGCCAGGCCCCGGCGTTCCGCGCCCCGGCACCCATCGGTGCTGGCGAGCTTGCCGGTCCCCCTCGTCGCTTTGGTCGGTCATGCCAATTTGAGATATGGTATTCCAATAGACCAAAAGTCGCAACAGGCAGCCGGCCCTGTGCGGGTGTATGGTTGGCAATGTTCGGTCACATCACGAGTTGCGCCCGGGAGAGTTCGCATGGTGGCACTCGACGCCCTGAAATCGATCGGCGCGCCGGCGCGGGACAGCCTCGCCGATCAGGTGGTGACGATCCTCAAGCGCTTCATCCTGGCCGAACAGCTCCCGCCGGGGTCGCGCCTGCCGGCCGAGCGGCACCTGGCCAACACGCTCAACGTGAGCCGGACCGTGCTGCGGGAGGCGCAGAGCCGGCTGCTTGGCGAGGGCGTGCTGGAGCGTCGCTCCCCTCGCATTCTGCAGGTGGCCCGCTACGACGCCGAGGCCTTGGCGGCGTCGCTGGTGTCGAACGACGAGCGCGCGACCAGCTTCCTGGGCCTCATGGAAATGCGATACATCCTGGAGATCGGCGCCTTGCCGCTGATCGCCGCGCGGGTGACGCCGGAGGCGCTCGCCGAAATCGAGCACCTCGCGGGCGAGTACGAGCGTCTGGCGCGGTCGGGCGATTCGGCGCACCGGACGGACGTCCAGTTTCACGTCGCGTTGTTGCGGTCGCTCGGCAACCCGATGATCGACGTGATGCTCCCGCTGATCGAGAAGCAGATCCGCGAGTACCTGATGATCGATCCGGGACAGCTTCGAGGGATGCGGCCCGATCCGACCGAGCGGGTGATTCGCGAGCACCGGGAAATCGTCGAGGCATTGCGGAACCGGGACGCCGCCGCCGCGCGGGACGCGATGGAGCGGCAACTGGCGCCCTACTTCGCCACCCTCCAGCGCCTCAGCGGAGGCACCGGCGGCTGAGCGGGGGCATGGTCAGCCGAATGGACGAATGGTCCGCCACGTGTCGGGCGGTGACGAACCTGCGCACCTGGGCGCAGGTCTACGGGTTTGCGGTTCCACTCCTATGCGAGCGTCTCTTTTCGCCGGCAGGTCACTCGAACACCGTGATGCGGCGTGTCCCGCGCATGGCGGGCGGCGCATCAGGCGGGATCGCGGTTCTGGATAATGGCGTGTTCGAGGCGGCGGTCGGGGATCAGCCACATCAGCGCCACGATGACGTACCCGGCCAGCGCGATGCCGATGCCGATGCGGCCAATCGTGCCGGCCAGCATCCCGGCGCCGATCGCGGTGAGGTAGATCACCGGCGAGACGCGCCCCTTGGCGTCGCGGCCGAGCGCCCGGCGCAGCGCGGAATCCGGCCCGAGGCCGCGCAGAATGAGCGTCTGGAGCACGACGTAGGCGATCGCCGCGGCGAGCAGGTTCACCCCGTAGAGCACGACCGGGGTCTGCGTGAACTCGGATTCGTCCATCCACGCGGTCGTGAACGGCACCAGCGAGAGCCAGAACAGCAGGTGGAGATTGCCCCACAGCACCGGGCCGGTGATGCGGTCGGTGAGCTGGAACAGGTGATGGTGGTTGTTCCAGTAGATGCCGATGTAGATGAAGCTCAGCAGGTAGGTGAGGAACCCCGTGCCGGTCGCGTCGATCAGGGCGGCGAGGTCGTGTCCCTCCGGAAGGTGCAGCTCCAGCACCATGATGGTGATGATCACGGCGAGCACGCCATCGCTGAACGCTTCGAGTCGGCTGGTGCTCATGCGGCGTTGCTCCAGATGCGCGTCGAGCCGTCGCCGATCAGTATCGCCGCTCGACAGGCATTCGCGTCAGGACGGTGCGGCGTCGAGGCGCGCGTGGAGGAGCATGAGGACCGCCGCTTCCGCCGGATCGAGGTCGTCGAGGTGGCGTGCCAGCTCGCGGCCGGCGCGGTCCCGGATCGAGGCAACGGTGTCGCCGTCCATGTAGGCGTCGATCACGGCGGGATGGACGTAGCACTTGCGGCAGACGGCGGTGGTGTTGCCGAGACGGCTGGCGACGCGTTCGATCGCCGCGACGACGTTCTTCTTCGCCGCCACGTCCGAATCGAACGCCTCGAACTCGGCCAGCGCCTCGGCCGCCAGCTTGGTGCCGGCCCAGGTGCGGAAATCCTTGGCGGTGAAATCCTCGCCGCAGATCTCCTTCAGGTAGGCGTTGACGTCAGCCGAGCCGACATCCCGGCGATTGCCGTCCTCGTCGATGTACTGGAAGAGCTCCTGCCCGGGGATCTCCCGGCACTGCTTGACGATGCGCGCCAGCCGGCGGTCGTGCAGGTCGACCTTGTGCTCGATGCCCGACTTGCCGTTGAAGCTGAAGGTCACCGAGGCGCCGTTGATCTCGGCGTGGCGGTCGCGCATCGTGGTCAGGCCATAGGATTTGTTCTGCCTGGCGTACTCGTCGTTTCCGACGCGGATCAGGGTCGTCTCCAGCAGGCGCACGATCGCCGCCAGTACCTTCTCCGGCGGCAGGCCCGGCCTGCGCAGATCCTGCTCGACGCGCTCGCGGATGCGCGGCAGCGCCTTGCCGAACGCCAGCACGTGCTCGTACTTGTTCTCATCGCGCGCCTCGCGCCACTTTGGGTGGTAGCGGTACTGCTTGCGCCCTTTCGCGTCGCGGCCGGTGGCCTGGACATGACCGTTCGGTGACGGGCTGATCCAGACGTCGGTCCACGCCGGAGGGATGGCGAGCGACTTGATCCGGGCGAGCGTCTTCTTGTCGGTAATGCGCTCGCCATCGGGGCGACGGTAGGAGAAGCCGGTGCCGGCGCCCTTGCGGGTGATGCCGGGCCGGTCATCGGGAAGGTAACGCAGCCCGGCCTCGCGGGCGGTTTCCTCTGGGGCGGCGATCGCGGCGGTGTCGGCGGACATGCGAATCCTCGGCGAGAGCGGGTGCCATCAGGGCGGCCCAACGCAGGACGCATGCCACCCGGACGGTGATCGAGCGCGTCCGGCAACCGACGATGTCCGCACGCGACGCGCGGCCGATCCCTACGCCACGGGATCCGTCACCGTTCGCGTTGCCGCCAGCGTCGGGGCGGTCTTCACCATCCGCAGTGTCGAGAGCAGCGCCAGGGCCAGCAGCACGATCGAGAGCGTCATCGCCAGCGACGCCGCCCGGGCCGTGATCCAGCCGGCGTTGAGCCCGAACGCGAGCAGGACGCCGCTGATGCCGATCGCCAGGGAGGACGAGAAGAGATCGCCCAGCAGCGTCGACGACGACACCCTCCCCTCCTCGCCCCGGGCGGCGTGCGCCAGCGCGATCGTCGAGCTGGTCGGGTAGGCCAGGCCGATGCCGAGGCCGGAGAGGACCCAGGTCGGGATCGCGACGCCGAGCCAGATGTCCTTCGTCGCCAGGATCGTCGCGTACATGGTGCCGATGCCGACGATCATGCATCCGACACCCACCAGCACGCGCATCGGCCGGCCCTCGCTGCCGGTCCAGCGGTCCCACGGCGCCTGCAGCAGCGAGCCGGCGGTCCAGCTCAGCGATCCCGCCGTCAGCGCGACACCGGCGGTGGTGGCGGAGACGCCGCCGAACTCCTTGAGGGAGAAGACCATGTAGGTCTCGGCGACCAGGAAGGCGCCGAAGCAAAGCGCGCGGATCGCGATCGACCCGGCCAGCATCGGCGTCGCGGTGAAGAACCCGGCCGGCATCAGCCGGCGCAGCATCGTGACGAGCCCGAGCAGGCCGGCCGCGCAGACCGGTACGGCGAGATAGAGCGGTTCGAGCTCCAGCCCGATGAGGAACGCCGCGGTCGACAGCGCCAGCACAACCGCCTGCACGAGACGCGCCCGCGTCCCGGGCTTGATCTCCAGCACGCCGCGGGCGGCGTGCATGCGGCTGTAGGCGGGCAGTGTCATCGGCGCGACCGCGACAAGCACCGGGATGAGCGAGAAGAAGACCCACCGCCAACTGAACGTCTCGGCGATGAAGCCGGCGATCGCCGGACCGATCAGCGAGGGCACGATCCAGGCGCTGGAAGTGGCTGCCATCATCGCCGGGCGCAGGCGGTCATGGT
>JAEVYR010000542.1 GCA_023392645.1 Chloroflexota bacterium
GTGCATCGACATGGCGGAGCACTCGATGTGCCAGCCTGGCCGACCTTCGCCCCATGGGCTCGGCCAGCTCGGCTCGCCGGGTTTCGCCGCCTTCCAGAGGGCGAAGTCGATCGGGTCCTCCTTGCGCTCGTCGACCTCGATCCGCGACCCGGCGCGGAGCTCATCGACATCGCGGCCGGAGAGCTTGCCGTACTCCGGGAACGTGCGGACGCGGAAGTAGACATCGCCATCGATGGCGTACGCGTGGCCGCGCTCGATCAATCCCTCGATCATGGCGATGATCTCCGGGACCTCCTGCGTCGCCCGCGGGTAGATCTTCGCCGGGAGCAGGTTGAGCGCGATTACCTCGCGCGACCAGTTCTCGATGAGGTCCTCGGTCAGCTGCTTCGGGTCGAGACCCTCGGCCTTGGCGCGGTTGATGATCTTGTCCTCGATGTCGGTGTAGTTCTGGACGTGCTGAACGTCGTAACCGAGGTGCTCGAGATAGCGCCGGATGACATCGAACACCATGAAGGTGAACGCGTGGCCGATATGCGCCTCGTCGTACACGGTCACGCCGCAGACGTACATGCGCACCTTGCCGGGCTCGATCGTCGAGAAGGGCTCCTTGCGGCGCGAAAGGGTGTTGTAGATCGTCAGGCCGGTGGCGGCGCCGGGCGCGGCGGTCGGCTGGGTGATGGTGTCGGTCATGGTGTCTGTCCTGCTGCGTGGTCGAGGCGTCGGGCACGGCGTGATGCCGCCCGATTGTCGGATCGTGGCAGATGGGGGCAGACCGGCGCGAGCGGGCCTACCCCTGGAGACAGACGCAGCTCGGAGCCACCGTCGCGATGCGCGCGGCGATGAAGGTGGGAATCGGCTGGGTGGCGGCGGGCGTCATGGTGTATCCAGGGGTGGTGGCTAATCGGCGGCGGTTTTCGCCGGCTCGGCCTTCGCGGTGTCGGTGGCCTTCGTGTCGTCGCTCTTCTTCTTCGGCTCGGCTTTTTCGTCGGTCGACGTGCCGCTGGCGCTGTTTTTCGCGCGGCTGTCGTTGATATACCAGCCCGAGCCCTTGAACACGACGCCGACCGGGTGGATTACCCGCCGGACCTTGCTGCCGCATTCAGGGCAGGTGTCGACGGGATCGTCGGACATCTTTTGGAACAGTTCGAACTGGTGGCCGCAATCATCGCACTTGTATACGTAGGTCGGCATGGAACCGGAAGCTCCTCGGAAAACGGGTCTGGCGTTGGCGCCAGCGTGTATCGAGATACAGATCGCACTTCACCTATTTTACCCCGAAATGGCGGTTTCCGCAGGGATCGGGCGTGCATCCGAACCACATGCACTCAGTGGCAACCGCGCCGGGTCTCAACGTCCGCGGGCGGCCCCCGGCCGTGAGTCTCTACGCGCGAATCCTGTCCTCAGCGAAGCCCGGTGATTTCGACGGCGCGACCTTCTCGAAATACCAATTCTTTGGTGTTGCACTATCTCGCGGTCGCGCGGAGAGCTCGTGGGGTTGATCAGGTGCCCTGCGGTTCGTACGCCTGCATGTCCTCCCAGTTCATCCCGGTGCGGAGGTCGACGATGACCGGGACGTCGAGCTGCTCGGCGTCCCGCATCGTGTCGTGCAGGAGGCTGGCGATTTCGTCCAGGCGCCGTTCGTCGACTTCCAGCACCAGCTCGTCGTGCACCTGCAGCACCTGATAGCCGGGCAGGTCGCGCGCGGTGAGGAGGGCGTCGAGGTCGATCATCGCCTGCTTGATGATGTCGGCTTGGGTCCCCTGGATCGGCATGTTCATCGCGACGCGCTGCGCCGCCTGTCGCTGCATCCCGTTGCGGCTGTTGAGGTCGGGGATGTACCGGCGCCGGCCGGAGAGCGTTTGCACGTAGCCATGCTCGCGCCCGAACTCGATCAGCTCGTCGAAGAACTGGCGCACGCGCGGCAGACGCTCCCAATAGCCGTCGATGAACTTCTGCGCCTCGTCGCGCGGCATGCCCGTGTCCCGGGTGAGTCCGAACGCCGACATGCCATAGAGGATGCCGAAGTTGACGGTCTTGGCGATGCGGCGCTGATCGGCTGTCACGTCCTCGAGCTCGACCTGGTTGACGAGCGCGGCGGTGGCGCGGTGGATGTCGTCACCCTCGCGGAAGGCGTTGACGAGAAACGGCTCGCCCGACATGTGCGCGAGAATCCGCAGCTCCATCTGCGAGTAGTCGGCGCCGAGCAGGATCGCATCCTCGACGACGCGATGCTCCGGGCGCCGGTCGGCCACGAATGCGCGCCGGACGCGCCGTCCGATCTCGGTGCGGATGGGGATGTTCTGCAGGTTCGGGTTGACCGACGAGAGGCGCCCGGTGGCGGCGACGGTTTGGTTGAATGACGTATGGACGCGGCCGGTTTCCGGGTTCACGGCCTGCGGCAGCGCATCGACATAGGTCGATCGCAGCTTGGCGAGCGTGCGGAACTCCAGGATGAGGTCGACAATCGGGTGCTGGTCGCGGATATTTTCCAGCACGTTCGAATCGACCGAGTACCCGGTCTTGGTCTTGCGGCCGGCGGGCAGGCCGAGCTCCTCGAAGAGCACCGTCGCCATTTGCTTGTTGGAGCCAACCTTGACCGGCCGGCCGGCGAGGGTGTCGATCTCGCTCTCGACTTCGCCGATACGCTTCGTGATCTCCTTCGAGAACGCTTCGAGCTCGTTGGTGTCGATCGCGATGCCACGCGCTTCCATGCCCAGCAGCACCGGCACCAGCGGCAGCTCGATTTCGGCGAAGAGTGGCATCAGCGCGCGGGCGTCGAGGTCGGCCGCGAGCGGCTCCCGCAGCGCGAGCGTGCATTCGACGTCGCCGCAGGCATAGGGCGCGGCGAGGTCGATGGCGACGTTGTCCATCGTGTCCTGCTTGCGGCCGGTGCCGATCAACTCGGTGATCTCGGTCATCTGGACGCCGAGCCGGGTGAAGGCGAGATCCTTCAGGCGGATCGACGTGTCGCCGATGAGGAAGGCGGCGATCATCGTGTCGAAGTCGAGCCGGTTGAGCGTGAAGCCATGCCGGCGGAGCACATGCAGGTCGTACTTACCGTGGTGGGCGACGATGGCCAGGCCGTCGCGGAGGAGCGCGGGGTCGAGCGCCGCGCGGACCTGGTCGAGCGGGAGCTGGTCGCCCTCGCGGTGGCCGACCGGGACGTACCACGCGCGCACCGGCGAGACCGCCAGCGAGATACCGACGAGGCGGGCGGTGATCGGGTCGGTCGAGTCGGTTTCGACGTCGATCGCGACCGCCTCGGCCGTCTCGAGCTGACTGACGAGGTCCGCCAACTGATCGGCGGTGGTGACGATCGTGCGCTCGCTGTCGGCGTTGATGGCGGCGTCCGGCACGGTCGTTTCGGCCGCGGCGAGCGTCGATTCCGGCAGGCGATTCAGCAACGACCGGAACTCGAGCTCGCGGAGCAGGTTCGTCATCTCGGTCAGGTCGAAGCGCCCGACGGAGGCGTCGTCGAGATCGAGGTCGAACTCGAGATCGCGAACGATCGTCGCCAGCTCCTTGCTCTTGCGGGCCTGCTCGTGGTTGTCGGCGAGCGCGTTGCGGGCGCGGGTCGGCGTGATCTCATCGTTGTGGGCGATGATCTCTTCGAGCGCCCCGAATTCGGCGATGAGTTTCTTGGCGGTCTTGTCGCCGTTGCCGGGCACGCGGGGGATGTTGTCGGACGTGTCGCCGACGAGCGCCTTGTAGTCGGGGATCAGCTCCGGCTCGAAGCCGAAGCGCTCGATCACGGCGGCCGGATCGTACTCGCGGAACTCGCCGAACCGCCGGGTACCGGGCAGCACCGCCACCGCGTTGTCCTCGACGAGCTGGAGCAGATCGGAGTCGCCGGTGACGATGATGACCTCGTTGCCCTGGCGCACGAGCGTGTGCGAAAGGCTGCCGATGATATCGTCGGCCTCATATCGCTCGCGCGAAATGGCGGGGACGCCCAGGGCGTGGATGAACTGGATCACCCGCTGTACCTGGTGCTCGAGATCGGGCGGGGTTTCGGCACGGTTCGCCTTGTAGTCCTCGAACACCTCATGCCGAAACGTCGGGCCCTTGTCGAGGGCGACGATGGCGTAGTCCGGCTTGTGCTGGTTGATCGTGTCGAGCAGCATCGAAGCGAAGCCGAACACGGCATTGGTCTGTTCGCCGGAGGTCGTCGTGATCGAGGGCGGCAGGGCGTGATAGGCCCGGAAGATGAGCCCGAACCCGTCGACCAGCATCACCGTCTTGCGATCGCCTGCACCTGCCATGTTGTTCGCTTCCTTCCGCGTCGTCGCGCCGCCCGGCGGGGTTATTCTCGCTTCAGTGTATCGTCAGCCGGTCAGACTATACTCAACACCGTCAGGACCCGCCCGGCCGGCGCGTCATCACATCCATGGGAGATAGTCACACTTGTCGCATCACACCGCAGGTCGAGAGGTGCTCGCCGCGATTGGAGACAACGTCGAGCGAGTCATCGTGGGCAAGCGCCGCGAGATCGATCTCATCCTCGTCGCCATGCTGGCGCAGGGGCACGTCCTCATCGAAGACGTCCCCGGCGTCGGCAAGACGATGTTGGCGCGAGCCATCGCGCTCAGCATTGGCGGCTCGTTCAAGCGCATCCAGTTCACCCCGGACCTCCTGCCGTCCGACGTCACCGGCGTCGCCATTTTCGACCAGCGGGAGGGCTCCTTCACGTTCCGCCCAGGACCGGTCCACGCCAACCTCGTGCTTGCCGACGAGATCAATCGCGCCACGCCAAAGACGCAGTCGGCGCTGCTCGAAGCGATGGAGGAGCGGCAGGTGACGGTCGATCGGGAGACCTACGCGTTGCCCGAACCGTTCACGGTGATGGCCACGGAGAATCCCATCGAGTTCGAAGGAACGTTCCCGTTGCCGGAGGCACAGCTCGACCGGTTCATCCTGCGGCTCTCGCTCGGGTACCCGGGGCGGGAAAACGAGATCGCGCTGCTGGAACGGCAGCACCACGACCAGCCGCTGACCCGGATCGGCGCGGTTGCCTCGCCCGAGGACATGC
>JAEVYR010000572.1 GCA_023392645.1 Chloroflexota bacterium
GGCCACCGGCACCTTCCTTGACAATCGGGTCGACCGCGACGTAGCTTGAAGTGGTCAGACAGCTTCACCTTGGGCAGAATTCGGGCCTGTGCGCCGATCGTCACTGCCCCTGTCTTCACGGGTGAGCTGTGACGCCGGCGCGGATCGCCCCGGCCGGCCGACGTTCGAGGAGGAGACACCGATGTCGTTTTCCACACCTGACCCGCTCGACGACCTGTTTCGCAAGCTGCAGCGCGGCGAGCTCTCCCGCCGCGCCTTCATGCGCCGTGCCGCCGCGCTCGGCATCGCCGGGCCCGCCGCCGCCTTCATGGCTCGAGCCGCCGGCGTCGCCGCCCAGGACGCGACACCCGCGGCCGGCGCCAGCCCGGTCGGCGGCGGGGGCGGCACGCTCGAGCTCGCCGAGATCGAGACCAACCCCGGCAGCGAGCAGCCCGACGCCGACCCCGAAGCCACGCTAACCATGAACCTCGGGGCCGAGATCGACACCGGCGACCCGCAGGTGCTCGCCTTCCTCAACGAGATCGAGATCTCCTCCAAGGTCTACGCGCCGCTGCTGGCGCTCAACGAGGAGAACCTCCCCGCCGGCGCCGGCGCCGAGAGCGTCGAGCTCTCCGACGACGGCACGGTCTACACCTTCACCATCCGCGAGGGCATGACCTACTCCGACGGAGAGCCGGTCACCGCCCACAACTATGCCTACGCGATCAAGCGAGCCCTCAGCCCGGTCGTGGCCGGCAACTACTCCAATACCCTCTACGCGGTGACGGGTGGCCAGGCCTGGCGCGAGGCCGACCCGGCCGGTGACACCGCCGACCTCGAGGCCGTCGTCTCCGAGTCGATCAAGGCGCTCGACGACCGCACCCTCCAGATCACGCTCGACTACGCCGCCGGCTACTTCCCGTACGTGATGGCGATTTGGGTCACCTACCCCGTGCGCGAGGATCTCGTCGAGGGCAAGGATGCCGACTGGTGGCGGGACATCGCCAACTACGTCGGCAACGGCCCGTTCAAGGTCGTCTCCCACACCGAGGGCCAGGAGTGGGTGTTCGAGCGCAACGAGAGTTACTTCCGGGGCGTGCCGGGCATCAAGACGCTCGTCTACAAGGAGCTCGACAGCTCCGAGACCGAGCTGCTCTCCTACCAGGCGGGCGGCGAGGGCGACTTCGACACCATGGGCCCCTCCGCCTCGCAACTGCCGCAGATCATGGCCGACCCCACCCTCAGCGAACAGCTCCAGCGTGCCGTCGGCGCCAGCACCAACTGGTTCTCGATGAACAACGCCGCCGAGCCGTTCACCGACCAGACGGTGCGCCAGGCCTTCGCCTTCGCGCTCAACCGCCAGCAGTACGTCGACCAGATCACCGCCGGCGTCGGCATCCCCGCCGGCACGCTCCTCTACCCGGGCAACCCCGCCTACCAGGAGGACTACCAGCAGACCTACGATCCGGACAAGGCCGCGGCGCTGCTGGAGGAAGCCGGCTTCCCCGGCGGTGAGGGCTTCCCGCCGCAGGAGCTCTTCTACGTCGCCGAGGATGCGGCCTCGCAGCAGCAGGCGACCTTCTTCGCCCAGAACCTCAACGACGTGCTCGGCGTCCAGATCCAGCCGACGCCGATCTCCGAAACCGAGCTGCAGAGCCTGCGCACCAACCGCGACCCCTCGCTGATCTTCTCGACCGGCAACTGGTTCGAGGATTACCCGCACCCGCAGAACTGGCTCTCGCTGGTGTTCGGGCCGGGCACCACCCGCGCCCCGCTGGGCTGGGACGACGAGGAGTTCAACGCGCTGGTCACCGAGGCCGACAAGCTGCCGATCGAGGACGCGATCCCGCTCTACCAGCAGGCCGACGCGATGCTGGCGGAGAAGGCGCCGGTGGCGTTCTACCGTCACGGCGAGAGCCTGATCCTGATCAAGCCCAACGTGCGGGGATACGTCACCTACCCGACGACGATCTTCGACACCACCTACCAGATGGAGAAGGTCTACAAGACGGCGGAGTAACTGCGACGATCGATGGGCGGGCCCGTCCCTCCGTGGGCGGGTCCGTCTCGATTCAGGCGCAGCCGCTGGTCTCCCCCGTCGAAGACTCCGGCCCGTTCTGGAGCCCCGGGTCCTGTGCCCGGGGTTGGTCGATAGCGCCGAGTCAGGCGGGAGGCGGTAAGCTCCTCCCCTGCGATGGGAACCGCGCAGCGGCCCCGGGCATCGCGTTCGGGGCGACGCGCAGGTGCGTTTCCACGAGACGTTCGACCGACGAGGAATCGCGTGCTTCAGTATTTCATCCGGCGCATTTTGTGGACGATCCCGGTGCTGTGGCTGGTCGCCACCGTCACCTTCTTCCTCATGCACTCCGCCCCCGGCAGCCCGTGGGACGCCAAATCGACCGGCGGGCGCCAGCTCGATCCGTCGCTTGAGGCGTCGTTCAACCGCCAGTACGGTCTCGACGAGCCGCTGTTCGTGCAGTACACCACCTATCTCAAGAATGCCGTCATGCTCGATTTCGGCGAGTCGTACACCAAGCGCGGCCAGACCGTCGCCGAGATCATCGGCCAGGGCTTCCCGTACTCGGCGCGCATCGGCGTCATCGCCCTCCTGCTCGCGCTCGGGATCGGCATCCCGGTTGGCATCTACGCCGCGCTGCGCCACAACACCATGGGCGACTACCTCAGCCTCTTCATCACCACCGTCAGCTACACGCTGCCCGACTTCGTGATCGCCATCTTCCTGCTCATCATCTTTTCCGTGAAACTGGGATGGACCCCGATCCTGTTCAGCGACTGGCGCAGCTACATCCTGCCCGCCGCCGCGCTCGGCACCGGCAGCGCCGCCTACATCGCCCGTCTCACCCGCGCCAGCATGCTTGAGGCGCTGCGCGCCGACTACGTCACCACCGCTCGTGCCAAGGGGCTTCGCCATCGCGCCGTGATCGCCCGGCACGTCCTGCGCAACAGCCTGATCCCGGTGCTGACCGTGATCGGCCCCGCCTTCGCCGCGCTCATCACCGGCACCATCATCATCGAGCGCGTCTTCGGCGTGCCGGGCATGGGACGGCTCTTCATCGACAGCATCACCACCCGTGACTATCCCGTCATCATGGGCGTGACGCTCTTCTACGCCTTCATCATCGTGATGAGCAACCTGGCCGTCGATATCGCCTACGGCTTCATCGACCCTCGCATCCGGAGCAGCCAGTAATGCCGGTTCTGGATGATCCTGCAATGCACCAGCGCGTAGCGCCGGCCCCGTGCCGGCCGTTCGTCGACGCCGTCAGATGTCGCCCCGGGTTCTGTGCCCGAGGGCTGGCGGGGACACAGCGCAGCACTATCCCGGAGATCGCGCCATGAGCCAGGCCATCGTGCAGGCCGAGGGAACCAACAACTCCCTCGCCGACGAGCCCACCGGACGGACCCGCTCGCGTGGGCTCTGGTCCGACGCGTGGCGACGGCTGCGCAAGAACAAGGCGGCCGTGATCGGGCTCGGCTGGATCGGGGTGATGTTCATCGTCGCGATCTTCGCCCCGCTGCTCGCCCCCTACGACCCGAACGACATCCCGGCCACCGCCTTCGCCAACACCCCGCCGGTCTGGCAGGACGGCGGCACCTGGGACTACCCCCTCGGCACCGACGGTCTCGCCCGCGACGAGCTGAGCCGCCTCATCTACGGCGCTCGCATCAGCATGATCGTCGGCATCGTGCCGACCGTGATCGTGGCCGTCGTCGGGATCTCCTACGGCCTGTTCTCCGGCTGGCTCGGCGGGCGGTGGGACAACATCCTGATGCGGCTCGTCGATGTCGTCTACGCCTTTCCCTCGCTGCTGCTGTTCATCATCATGCAGGCCGCCCTGCGCGACACCTGGCTCGGTCGCTCGCTCGGCGGGCTCACCCTGCTGTTCGTCGCCTTCGCCATCACCGGCTGGAACGGCATGGCCCGCCTGATTCGGGGCGAGACGCTGCGATTGCGCGAGCAGGAATTCATCGTCGCCGCGCGGGCGATGGGCAACCCGGCCCACCGCATCATCTTCCGGCACATCCTGCCGAACGCGCTGGCGCCGATCATCGTCGCGATCTCGTTCACGATCCCCGGCTACATCCTCGCCGAGGCGAGCCTGAGCTTCCTCGGCATCGGCATCCGGCCGCCGACGGCGAGCTGGGGCAGCATGGTCTTCCTCAGCTTCCCGATCGTCACCTACCTGCCGATCTTCGTGATCATGCCGAGCGTGCTGATCGCGCTGATCATGATCGCCTTCGCCTTCGTCGGCGACGGCCTCCGCGACGCCCTCGACCCCCAATCCGACAAGCACGGGTGATGTTCCGTAGCGCCGCCCCTGTGGCGGCCGCTCGTCGCGGTCCGGAACGATTGATCATCGCCGCCAGCGAAATTGTCATCCCTCGCCACGCCGCTGCGCGGCGGCTCGGAAAGGCATCGTGCCTCGAAGCCAGCCATCGTGAGTCGATGTCTTCCTGGCCAGGCGTCCCGATTGCGACCTCGCCCCGGCCCTGTTAGCCTGCGGCAGGCAGTTCGACCGACCCCGAAGGGAGACCACCCTTGGCAGCACCCGACGCCCGGCACCACCAACAGCTCATCGGTGACATCTGGACCACCGACGAGACGCTCCGCAACCTCGAAGAGCTCTGCGACGTGATCGGCTCCCGCTGGGCCGGCAGCGACAGCGAGCGCAAGGCCGGCGAGTTCATCAAGGCGAAGCTCGAAAGCTACGGTCTCGAGAACGTTCGGCTCGAGCCGGTGCCGTTCGGCGCCTGGACCCGCGGCCACGCCACCCTTGAGCTGACCAGCCCCATGCAGCAGGAGTTCTCCTGCATCGCGCTCCCGTATTCCCCGGCGGGCGACGTCGAAGCGGAGCTGATCGACCTCGGCAACGGCGAGCGCGAGGATTTCGAGCGCCTCGGCGATGCCGTGCGCGGCAAGATCGTGATCGCCGCCGCCGAGACCAACGCCGCCGGCGTCCGCTCGAAGAAGCTCGCCCATCGCACCGACAAGCTCCGCTTCGCCGTCGATGCCGGCGCCGCCGGAATGATCTTCGTCAACCAGAACCCCGGCCTGCTCCGCATCACCGGCGGCATCGGCGCGGCCGGCGGCGGCCCGGCCGCGATCGTCGCCGTGGGCACCTCGTGGGAGCACGGCCAGACCATCCTCCGGCTCGCCCGTCGCGCCGATGGCCCCGTGCGGGTGAAACTCTCCACCGGCGGTACCTTCGACCCGGACAATGTCTCGTACAACGTCGTCGGCGAGATCCCCGGCGCCACGCATCCGGACGAGCTGGTGCTGGCCGGCGCGCACTACGACGGCCACGACATCTCGCAGGCCGCGCTCGACGACGGCGCCGGCACCATCGTCGCGATGGAGGCCGCCCGCGTGCTGGCCGCGCTGCCGCCGGAGGCGATCGGGCGCACCATCCGCGTCGTGCTCTTCTGTGGCGAGGAGGTCGGGCTGTTCGGCTCGTGGGCCTACACCGCTGACCACGCCGACGAGACGGCGAAGACCCGGTTCATGCTCAACCTCGACGGTGCCGGGCGCGGCAAGGGCGGCTCCGAATCAGTCACGATCTCCGGACGACCCGAGCTGGTGCCGTGGTTCGAGGGGCTTGCCGACCGGACCAACTACGCGCTGAAGATCACCGACGAGCTCAACTCGCACTCGGATCACTTCCCGTATGCGATCCGGGGCATCCCCACGGCCACGCTCAGCAGTCCCGACGACTCCTCGACGATGGTCGGGCGCGGCTGGGGGCACACCGAAGCCGACACTGTCGACAAGGCGACCCTGCGCGGTCTCCAGATGGCGGCGATGGCGGCGGCGCGGGTCCTGCTCGAAGTCGCGGCCTCCGACGATTTCCCCGGCGAGATCAAGTCCCGCGAGGACCTGGAGGCCCAGCTCACCGAGC
>JAEVYR010000608.1 GCA_023392645.1 Chloroflexota bacterium
CTGTTCCTGAGCGAGGGCGACCAGATCAAGGTCGACACGCGCAGCGGCGAATACATCGAGCGCGCGTAGCACGGGGGATGACGATGGAGCGGTTCGTCGGGATCAACGAAGCCGGCAATGACCAGAGTTCGACCGCGGAGCTGATCGGCGCTGTCAGGGAGCTGATTGCCCTGATGGGCAAGGGAGGTATTTCCGAGCTCGACCTGACCTCCGGCGACGTGTCCATACGGCTCCGGGGCGCGAGCGGCAGCGCGGCACCGGTCGCGCTCGCAACACCCGCGAACGGCGCGGTGCCGGCGGCCGAGCCCGCCGCCGATGACGGGCATCTCGTGACCGCCCCGATGATCGGCACGTACTACGCGGCTCCCTCGCCGAGCGAGGAGCCGTTCGTCCAGGTCGGCGACGAAGTCGAAATCGGCCAGGTGGTCGGCATCATCGAGGCGATGAAGATCATGAACGAAATCATCGCCGACAGCGCCGGCGTGGTCGCCGAGATCCTGGTCACCAACGCCCAGGCTGTGGAATACGGCTCGCCGCTGATCCGGCTCACCGAGCAAACCGACGGATTCTGATGCTCACGCGCGTACTTCCGGTCAGCACCCTCAACGACTACATCCAGCAGGTACTCGCCGCCGACGACATTCTCGCGGACGCCTGGATCGAGGGCGAAGTCACCAGCATTACCTGGGCGAAGTCGGGCCACGTCTACTTCAAGCTCGGCGACGGCGATGCGCTCATCGACGCAGCCATGTGGCGCTCCCACGCGCAGCGACAGATGGTCCGACCCCGAGTCGGCGACAGCATCATCGTCCATGGGCACATCGACTTTTACAGCAAGCAGGGCCGGCTCCAGCTCATCGCCGATGTCTTCGAGCATCAGGGACAGGGCATCCTCGCGCTCGAAATGGAACGCCTGCGCCAGCAGCTCGAAGCCGAGGGGCTGTTCGACGAGGCGCGCAAGCGCCCCCTGCCCCGGTTTCCGCGCCGGGTGGGCGTCGTCACCAGCGACACCGGCGCGGTTTGGCACGACATCCAGACGGTGGCTCGCCGGCGCTACCCGCTTGTCGAGCTCATCCTCGTGCCGGCGTCTGTACAGGGACCGCGCGCTCCCGGCGAAATCGCCGCCGCCATCGAGCTTCTTTGCAGGGTCGGCCACATCGACGTGATGATCGTCGGCCGTGGTGGAGGCTCCCCCGAGGATCTCGCGCCCTTCAACCATGAAATCGTCGCTCGGGCGATCTTCGCCAGCTCGGTTCCGGTCGTTTCGGCGGTCGGGCACGAAACCGATGTGTCGATCGCCGATTTCGTCGCGGACGTCCGCGCCGCGACGCCGTCGGCCGCCGCGGAGATCGTCCTGCCCGATATCGCGGAGCTGCGGGATGAGCTGACGGACGACCGCGACGCCCTCATCGACTTGATCGAGCAACACCTCTCCGCGCAGCGAGTGAAACTCGACCAGATGCAGCATCGCCTCGCGCTCCAGTCGCCGGTGGCCAGGGTCCGGCGGGCGCGAGAGGCGCTTGGTAGCCTGTCGGCCAGGCTCGACCATGCGACGGAGTTCGCGCTGGAACGGCGTGGCAACCGGCTGATGGCAACCAGCCGCCTGCTCGATTCGCTGCACCCGGCTCGCGTGCTCGCGCGCGGTTTCGCGATCGTCGAGCACCCGCAGACCGGCCGGCCCATACGTCGCGCCAGCGACCTGCCCGACGACCCGGTCGACGTGCACTTCGAAGACGGCCGCGCCACCGGAACGTTACGGCCGCGTGTCGGGGCGGCGCGTGCCGATGAAAGGACTCTCACCGAATCATGACCGATACCTCACCCGACACCGATCTCAGCTTCGAGCAGCGTCTCGACGAGCTGGAGACCCTCGTGGGCGAGCTCGAATCCGGCGACCTCAGCCTCGACGAAATGCTCGCGCGATACGAGCACGGCATGACGCTCGTCGCCTCCTGTCAGCGGCAACTTGCCGAGGCCGAGCTTCGCGTGACGCGCATTGCCGCCGATACCGGCGAGATCGACAACGCCGCGGGCCACGAATGATCGACCGGTCCGCCATTCTGGATGCGGGCAAGCTGCCCGCCGACCTGCTCGCGAGCCTGCTCGCCGGCATCACGCACGACGACCCCAGCGTGCTCGTCGCCCCCGCGCCGGGGTTCGATGCCGCCGTGATCCGTCCCGGCAACGACGTCATCGTCAAGAGTGATCCCATCACCTTCGCGACCTCCGCGCCCGGCGAATACCTGGTCGCGGTCAACGCCAACGACATCGCGTGTCTCGGCGGCGTACCTCGCTGGATGACCGTGATCGCGCTTTTCCCGCACGGCCAGACGACCGCCGGCGATGTCGCCGACCTGTTCGCTTCGCTCCTCGCGGCGTGCGATCGCATCGGGATTGCACTCGTCGGCGGCCACACCGAGATCACGCCGGGCATCGACCGGCTGCTGCTCTCGGGCACCGTGCTTGGCCTGCCTGGCCCGCACGGCACGCTCCCTCCGGGCGGCGCCCGGGCCGGCGACGAGCTTTGGATGACGCAGGCCGCGGGGATCGAAGGCACCTCCATCATCGCCACAGAAGCGCCAGCCAGCGACCTGAATGGCATCCCGGCTCACCTGCTCGACGTGGCACGGGGG
>JAEVYR010000075.1 GCA_023392645.1 Chloroflexota bacterium
GTCCGGCGCAATGCCGGACCGCGTTTCGCTGTTCGAAGAACAGGGGCTGGACTAGAAGTCCATGCCACCGCCCGGCATCGGCGGCATCGGCATCTCCTTCTCCGGCTTGTCGGAGATGAGCGCCTCGGTGGTGAGGATCATGCCCGCGATCGAGCCTGCATTCTCGACCGCCGAGCGGGTGACCTTCGCCGGATCGATGATGCCGGCCTCGAGCATGTTCACGTACTCGTCGGTCATCACGTCGTAGCCGACGTTGTCGTCCTTCTTCTCAGCCTGAAGGCGACGGACCATCTCGATCACAACCGAGCCATCGCGGCCAGCGTTGCGCGCGATGCCGCGCATCGGCTCCTCGAGGGCGCGGCGGAGGATGTTGACACCGGTCTTGATGTCACCCTCGGCCTCGACGCTATCCAGCGCGCCGATCGCGTGGATCAGGGTCACACCGCCGCCCGGGACGATGCCCTCCTCGACGGCGGCGCGGGTCGCGCTGAGCGCGTCCTCAACGCGGTGCTTCTTCTCCTTGAGCTCGGTCTCGGTCGCGGCGCCAACCTTGATCACGGCCACGCCACCGGCGAGCTTCGCGAGGCGCTCCTGGAGCTTCTCGCGGTCGAAGTCCGACGTCGTCCGCTCGATCGAGGTGCGGATCTGGTCGACGCGGCCCTGGATCGCGTCCGCGCTGCCCTGGCCCTCGACGAACGTGGTGTCGTCCTTGGTGGCCACGATGCGGCGGGCCGAGCCGAGGTCGGCGTCGGTGACGGAGTCGAGCTTGCGGCCGATCGTCTCCGACACCACCGTCGCGCCAGTCAGCGCGGCGATGTCCTGCAGCATCTCCTTGCGGCGGTCACCGAAGCCCGGCGCCTTGATCGCGAGGCTCTGGAACCGGCCCTGGAGCTTGTTCACCACGAGGGTGGCGAGCGCCTCGCCGTCGACATCCTCGGCGATGATCACGAGCGCCTTGCCCTGGCGCGCGACCATCTCGATCGTCGGCAGGATGTCCTGGATCGAGCTGATCTTCTTGTCGGTGATGAGGATGAACGGATCGTCGAACGCCGCCTCCATCCGCTCCGTGTTGGTCACGAAGTACGGGGAGATGTAGCCACGATCGATCTGCATGCCCTCGGTGAACTCGGTCTCGAACTCGAGCCCCTTGGACTCCTCGACCGTGATCACGCCGTCCTTGCCGACCTTGTCCATGACCTCGGCGATCAGGTTGCCGATCTCCGGATCGGCGGCCGAGATCGAGGCGACCTGGGCAATCTCTTCCTTGCCCTTGACCTCGGTGGCCAGCTCGCGAATGCGCGCGACGATCGCGTCGGACGCCTTGTCGATGCCCTGCTTGAGCATCATCGCGTTGGCGCCGGCGGCGACGTTGCGCATGCCCTCATGCACGATCGCCTGGGCCAGCACGGTGGCGGTGGTGGTGCCGTCACCGGCGGCGTCGTTGGTCTTGGTCGCGGCCTCCTTCAGGAGCTGCGCGCCCATGTTCGCGAACTGGTCCTCCAGCTCGATCTCCTTGGCCACGGTGACGCCGTCGTGGGTGACGGTCGGCGCGCCGAACTTCTTGTCGAGCGCGACGTTTCGGCCCTTCGGGCCGAGGGTGGTCTTGACGGCGTTGGCCAGAACATCGACGCCCTCCTTGAGGGACTGTCGCGCCTGCTCGTTGAATTCGAGAAGCTTTGCCACTGATGTGTCTCCTGTTCTTTCTCGGAATCGATGGTCGATCGGATGGCGAGGTCGACTAGCCGACGATGGCCAGCACGTCCTTCTCGGAGAGGATCAGCACGTCCTCGTCGTCGACCTTGAACTCGGTACCGGCGTACTTGGCGTAGATCACTTCGTCGCCGACCTTGACTTCCATCGGGATGCGATCGCCGTCATCGTCGAGACGACCCTGCCCGGCGGCCACGACGGTGCCCCGCTGCGGCTTCTCCTTGGCCGTATCGGGAAGCACGATGCCGCTGGCCCGCTCCTCTTCGCGCGAGGCGGGCTTGACGACCAACCGATCGCCGAGAGGCTTGAGCGTCGTCTTGGTATCAGTCATGGTCCTGAATTCCTCCTGAAAAGCTGCGACGGTGCGCCGAAAAAACGAGTGTCTGCGTGCGATCCCCGGGCCGGTTGGCGCCGGCCAGGTCTCGCGACCGACACGAGCGTAGCACAGCGAATTAGCACTCTGCAAGTGTCGAGTGCCAGCAATTTGGCAATCATCCCTCACAGAGTGCTAACTTCCTCGTCGGTTGGTCGCGGCGCGTCAGCCTGGCCGGTTCAAGGTGCCTGGAGCGCGGGAACGTAACTCGCCGCGTCGACCAGCACCGGCTGCCCGGCGATCTGCACAGATGCCGGCACGGCCTGCAGCGCTGCCGGCAGGTTCGTCACCGGCGTGATCACGCTGGTGAGCGTCGCGCCGCCGGTCGGCTGCGAGGTGACCTCGATCGTGAAGTATATCTCCTGCCCCTCGACGGCCTGGCTCAGCACGATCAACCAGCGGGCACCGCTCTCGACGGTCACCGCGTCGACCAGCGTGGCCCCGGCGAATGTCTCCGTCTGGATCAGCGAGTTGGCGAAGGCCCGCGGCTCGGAGATCTTCGGCATGTCGTCGGTGATCCACACAATCGAGACGATGACCGGCTGGCTGGACGCCTGGAGCCGGACGTTGCTGTCGTCGTTCGCGCTGATCGCCCATTCGTCGCTGTAGCGGACCTCGATCCCGTTCACCGGGATCACGTGGACATTCGCCGGGCCCGTGGCCGTCGACTGCCCGGCCGGAGTCGGCGTCGGATCGGCCGGACCCTGAGCGACCGGCGTCGTCTGGCCGCCGTTGACCGCCGTGCCGAGATCGCCGAGCCCACCGTTACCCGATTCCGCAGTCGGGCTGGGCGCCGGTGCCTGCGTCTCCGCCGTCGTCGGCGTCGGGCTCGGCGCGGGAGCCGGTATTTCCGTCGTTCCCGAGGTCTGTCCCGACTGGTTCGCCGCGTCGATCGTCGCCTGCATTTGCGCTGCATCGACCCCATCGAAGATCGGTGCCCCGTCGATGGCGACGCCCGCCTGGGCGTCGGTCATTGCGGTCGCGAAGTTCGCGGGCGATGTCAACAGCAGCGCCATCGACGTGTTCGACGGGTTCTCAATCACCAGCGTGAAGATCGCCAGGGTGACGCCATCGGTGGTCGCCAGGTCGATCGAGTACGAGACGTTGTCGTAGTCGCCGCGGTCGATCTGCTGGCTCGTGCTGCCACTTTCGAATCCATCCAGCAACACGTCGCGCACCTCGTTGCCGCCGACCGGCAACGAGGTGCCGCCATAGCCCACGATCGCGGTCCCCTTGGTCAGCGCCAGCAGCTCCACATTCTGCTCTGCAAGGCTGACATCCGGATCTGTCGTCCAGCCCGCGGCCCACGTCACCGTCTGCCCGGTGATGATCTGCTTCGATCCACCCGCCTGCGCCATTGCCGCCGGTGTCGCGCTCATCGTCAGCATCAACAGCATCGCGCCGATCAGCGCGAGTGACGCGTTTCGCCGTCGGTTCATGGTCTCTGTCCTCCCTCGCCCATTTCACCCGTCATCTGTTCACCATAACCCAGCAGGTTACGTCCTGACGACTTTGTCCATATTGAAAAGACGCCAACCGGAGTGCTTCGGTTCCCCCATCACCAGCCCACGCCACGGCGCAAAAACCCGGTAGAATTGGGGAGTCACAGGATGGCGGCGACGCTCACGCCCGACCCGGAGAGGACAGCACAGTCGTGGACACTCGAACGCTCTCGGACTTTCTTGCGGCACGCGTGAAAAGCGCGGCCCCCTCCCCCACCCTCGCGGTGTCAGACAAGGCCCGCCAGCTCAAGGCCGAGGGCATCGACGTGATCGACCTCGGCGGCGGCGATCCCGACTTCATCACCCCCGAGCACATCCGCCGCGCCGCGATCGACGCCATGAACAGCGGCGACACCCACTACGTCGCCAGCCCCGGTACTCCCGCGCTGCGCAAGGCGATCGCGAAAAAGCTGCGCGACGACAACGGGCTCGACTACGACCCGAACGGCGAGATCCTCGTCACCCCGGGCGGCAAGGCGGCCCTCTTCGAGGCCGCGATGGCGATGGTCGAGCCCGGTGTCGAGGTGCTCGTGATCGAGCCGGCCTGGGTGTCCTACGCGCCGCAGATCGAGCTCGCCGGCGGCACCGCCGTCGCCGTGCCCACAAGCCCCAACGACGGCTGGGCGGTCACCGAGGAGGCCCTCGAGGCGAAGGTGACGCCGGCCTCCCGCGTGATCCTGATCAACTCGCCCAACAACCCGACCGGTCACGTGATGAGCCGCGCCGAGCTGGACACGGTCGCCAGCGTCGCCCGGCGGCATGACCTGCTGGTGTGGACCGACGAGATGTACGAGAAGATCATCTACGATGGCAACGAGCACATCAGCATCGCCACGCTCGACGGCATGCGCGACCGCACGCTGACCTTCAACGGCCTCTCGAAGGCCTACGCGATGACCGGCTGGCGCCTCGGCTACGTCGCCGGGCCGAAGCCGCTGATCGCGAAGATGGGCACCGTCCACAGCCACGCCGTCACCTGCGCGACCTCGTTCGCCCAGGCCGGCGGCGTTGCCGCCCTGGAGGGTCCGCAGGACGCGATCGCTGACATGGTCCAGGCGTGGGACCGTCGTCGCCGCCTGATGGCCGACGGGATCAGCGCCATCAAGGGACTCTCGCTGCCGCTGCCAGAAGGCGCCTTTTATGCCTTCGTCGATGGCCGCGAAACCGGGCTCGATTCCACGGCGCTCGCGGCGAAGATGCTCGACGAGGCGCACGTCGCCGTCGTGCCCGGCATCGCCTTCGGCGAATCCGGCGAGGGACACGTGCGCATGAGCTTCGCCACCGGCGACGACGCGCTCAGGCAAACGATCGAGCGCCTCACGAACCTCTTCGGCGCCCGCTGATCAGCAGTCACAGCGCCGGCCGTCTGCCGGTCGCACCTCCTCGTCGTGCCGCCACAGGGTCGGCACGTCGAAAAATTGCCACGAAAGGACCATCCCATCATGACCACGACCGACGAGCGCCTCAAGGAGCTCGGCATTGAGCTTCCCGACCCGATCCAGCCCGCCGGCAGCTACGTGCGCTACTACCGAACCGGCAACCTGCTCTTCATCTCCGGCACCGGTCCGACCGACCGCTCCCCGAAGGGCAAGGTCGGCGCCGAAGTCTCGCTCGACGATGCCCGCCAGGCCGCCCGGGATGTCGGCCTGCAGATCCTCGCCACCGCGAAGGAAGCACTCGACGGCGATCTCGATCGGATCATCCACGCCGTCAAGGTTCTGGGCATGGTCAACACCGCGCCGGATTTCCTCGACCACCCGAAGGTGATCAACGGGTGCTCGGACGTGCTGGTCGAGGTGCTCGGCGAGCGCGGCCGGCACACCCGCTCGGCGATCGGATTCGCCGCGCTGCCGCATGATATCTGCGTCGAGATCGAAGCCACCTTCGAGGTGAAGTGACGGCACGAGTCGTGCAACATGGTGGTGGGATCGAACCTCGCGGTCGAACGAAGCTGAATCGTTTGACCCGCTATCGTATCCTTCATCCGGAAAGCCGGGTTCTCGCCCGGCTTTTCACCATATCCGGCTCCGGCCGCCAATTCGTACCAAGTTGATGGAGACTTCAGAGCACCCATGGACAAGGACCGCATTGAAATCACCCAGGACGGCTTCGCCCGCCTGCAGGATGAGCTCAACGAGCTGATCGAGAACGAGCGCCCCAAGATCATCGCGGCCGTCGCCGACGCGCGTTCCCACGGCGATCTCCGCGAGAACTCCGCCTACGATGCCGCCCGGCAGGACCAGGCGATGATCGAGAAGCGCATCTCCGATCTCGAGCAGACGCTGCGCAACGCGATCGTGATCAAGCCGGAAAACTCGAAGGGCGCAAACGCCACCGTCGGCCTCGGCAGCAAGGTCGTCGTCGACATGGATGGCGAGGAAGAGACCTTCACCATCGTCGGCGCCGCCGAGGCGCGCCCAAGCCAGGGCTTCATCTCCAACGCCTCGCCGATCGGCAAGGCGCTCGATGGTCGTCGCAAGGGGGACAAGGTGCGAGCCGACACGCCGGGAGGCACGCTCGACCTCGAGATCGTCTCCGTCAACAACTCGCACGACTAGGCTCGTCCCGTGCCAGGACCGATCCGCACCCTGCTGCCAAAACCGAGCCGCATCCGGCGGGTGCGGCTCGGCAAGCCCGCCACCTGGTGGCCGCCAATCGCGACGCGCCAGGAAGACGCCTATCGCAATATCTGGCAGGCGCTGCGGCAGCACGGCGAGGTCGAGCCCCCGCCGCGGGATCGAATCGCCCTGGCCGAGCGCGCCGATTCCTACGCCGTGTGCGCCATTCGCGTGCCGGCCACCGCTGGCATCCGCGACGCCCTCGCGCCGGTCCGCGAGGCGCTTGGGCAATTCCCGTTCGTCGCGCTCTACCCGCCGGGCAGTCTCTACATCACCATCCAGGAGCTCGGCCTGCTGGTCGACTCGCCCGAGAATAGCTGGGAATCGTCCAACGGCAGGATCGAGGAATTCCGGGAGCAGGCGAGCCTGCCGATCAGCGACTTCCCTGCCTTCGAGATCGGGCTGGGCGGCTTCAACTCGTTCCTCGACATGCCGTTCCTCGACGTCCACGACGACGGTTGGTGCTTCCGCATCCACCACCGCCTGCGCGACTTCGTCGCCGGGACGCTCGACGACACTTTCGCCTACCTGCCGTACGTGCCGCTCGGCTACTACACATCAGCGGCCGACATGGGTCCGTTTCCGGCGAAAATGGCGCCGTGGCGCGATGCCCGCATCGGCCGGTTCGTCGCCGAGTTCGTCGATATCCTGCGCATCTCGACCAGGGATCCCATGGCCGTGCCCGAGGTGATGCACCGGTTTGAGCTCGGCCACCACATCGGTCCCACCGATTCCATCCGTGAGGGCACCGCCCCTCGCGAGATCCTGTAAGCAACGTCGGGCAGCCGGACCAAAACGGCGACGCAACATTGGAAGGGGCGGACCTTCGCGATACGAGACGTAACCGACATCACGATGGTGTCCGCCCGATGGTCGCGTAGCGGCCATGAACGCGTCAGGTCCCGGCCAAGCCGGCCCTGAGCGACATCGAAAGTTGCCGGTTTTTCGATGCTGCCGCCCGCAGGACCCTGCCGGTGAAGCCCTCTCCTGTCTACCCCAGCCGCGCAATCACCGCGTCGCCGAACGCCACGGTCGATGCCTTGCCGCCAAGATCGCCCGTCCGCACACCGTCGTCGACGGCCGCCGCCACCGCCGCCTCGCCGGCCGCCGCCTCCGCCTCCCGCCCCAGCGCC
>JAEVYR010000404.1 GCA_023392645.1 Chloroflexota bacterium
CGCTCCAGCCGCCGCGTCATGTGATGCGGGATACGTTGGACGGTTACTTGACCGTCATGGTGCCTTCCATGCCGGCCGCGCGATGGCCGGGCACCGAACAGTAGAAGGTGTACTCACCCGGCTTGGCATCATCCGGAACCTTGATCGTCTGGTCCTTGCCGCCATCAAGCAGGTCGGTCGCCATATCGAGCTCATCGATGATGAAATCGTGCTGGAGCTTGCCCTTGTTGACGACATGAATCTCCTGCCCCGGCGACGCGGTGAACTCCGACGGGTCGAACTTCAGCGCGTCGAGGGTGTGCACCTCGATCACACCGCCCGCGGTCGGCGAGGCGCCCGGAGTGGCGCCTGGGGTCGCGCTGCCGCTTGGCGTGGAGGTGCTGTCCTGCGCGAGCACGGCGCGGGCGCCGACCGCGACCGTCGCCAGGCCAATGCCGCTGACCGTGAAGAACGTGCGTCGATCCATCCGATTGGTGTTGCTCATCTGAGTCATGTCTCCTCATGCCGCGCCTCGCGCGAGCTGTATCGCCGGCGGGATACCGGCGCCAGACCTGACGGCGCGTGCCGTGCCCCATTGGCGCGTCCGCGTCGCCCCATCGCCCAGCATAGCGCCTCGGCGGTGGTTTCGGCTCCGCTGCCAGCATGGATCATGCCACGACGCATTCCTGACGGCGCCGGGGTAAACTGGACGGCAGGAGACGACGAAAGATGGCGGGATACGGAGGGGTGGGTGATGGGGCGCTACTGGACCGTCGTCGGAGCGATGCTGGTGGTGCTGCTGGCGCTGTTCAGCGCGGTTGAAGCGATGGGCGTGCCGCTGCTCACCGATCCGTCACCGTGGCTCGACCGGGGCGGCCCGATGGCGGCGCTGGTCGGTGTCGGCCTGTTGGTCGTCGACGTGCTGCTGCCGGTCCCGTCCAGCCTGGTGATGATCGCGCATGGGGCGATCTTCGGCGTTCTCGCCGGTACCGCGCTCTCGCTGATCGGCAGCACCGGCGCAGCCGCGTTCGGATTCGCGCTCGGCCGCCGCGGCGGCGGGCCACTGGCGCGCGTTGTGCCGGCGGAGGAGCGACGGCGCGCCGATCGCCTGCTGGCACGCGGGGGCATGCTGGCGGTGATCGCGACCCGGCCGGTGCCGCTCCTCGCCGAAACGACGGCGATCATGGCGGGGGCCTCGTCGATGTCGTGGCGCCAGCTCATGGTCGCGGCGGTGCTGGGGGCGCTGCCGGCTGCACTGCTCTACGCGCTGACCGGCGCCGTCGCCGCCAGCTTCACCGACGGCACCATGGTGTTCGGGCTGGTCCTGCTGGTCGCCGGTGCGTTCTGGTGGCTCGGCCGCCGCGCCGAACGCGCCACGGCGACCTCACCCGCCGAATCCCGCTGATCGCCGGGGCAGCTTCGCCGCTACTCGACGACCTCGATCACCGCCATCATGCCGTTGTCCTCGTGGACGAGGATGTGGCAGTGGTAGACGAACCTGCCAGTGAAATCGAGGAACCGGTGGCGAATCACGATCTCCCCGCGCGGCGGCAGCGGCGTCGTGTCGTGCCGGTTCACGGGCTGCGGTTCGCCGTTGATCGACATCACCTGGAAGTCGTTGACGTGGATGTGAAACGGGTGCCACTGGCCGCTCTCGTTGCGGATCGTCCACTCCTCGGTCGTGCCGAGTTTGACGGTGGTGTCGATCCGGTCCTCCACGAACGCCTTGTTGTCGATCGCGAGCCGGGGCGGCGAGTCCGGCATCTGGAACGAGATCGTGCGCTTCTCCGCCACCTCGTCCTTGCCGAGATCGTCGAGCGTCACCAGGTCGGTCGGCAGCTCCTGGGGCTGCCGGGCTTCGCCGCCACAGATGACCGTCGCCAGCAACATCTCCGGCTGGGTCTGGGCCGGGATATCCGGCGCGAACGCCAGCGAGCGCAGCTCGTAAATCCCAGCGTCGCTTCCCTGAATGAGCACCTCGGCGCGCTCGCCGGGACCGATCAGCTCATTCTGCACCGTCCGCACCTGGGACAGCGGGTTGCCGTCGCGCGCGATCACATGGAGCGGGTGACCGACCAGCTTGACGTTCAGGAACTGGTTGGCGCTCGCGTTCACCAGCCGCCAGCGCTGGGTCTCGCCCGGCGCGATGGTGATCTTCGGGTTGGCAACGCCATTGATCAGCGTGTCGATCTGACCGCCGGCCGCGCGGAAGGGTCCCTGCATCACGAGCAGGCGCTCCTTCAGCCCCGCGATGCCCTCCACCTCGTCGAGAGCGCCGTCGATGATCATCGCCCCGGCAAGACCCGCTCCGACCTGATTGGCGGACGTGCCGTGCGGGTGCGGGTGGTACCAGTAGGTGCCACCCGGGTGGTCGTCAGGAATCCGGAACTCGTAGCCAAACGTTTGCCCCGGCTGGACGTGGACGAAGACGTTGTCGCTGTTGTCGCGCGGCGAGACGTGCAGCCCGTGAACGTGCAGGTTCGTCATCTGGCTGATCGCGTTGACGAAGGCGACCTTCACCGTATCGCCAGGCTTGAAGTGCAACGTCGGTCCGGGAAAGGAATTGTTGAACCCGAGCACGGGGGCGTTCATGTTCTCGACGTCCATCGCCTGCAACGTGACGTTGAGGACGCCGTCCTTGCTCGACAGCATTGGCGGCTCGGCGAAACCATCGTCGGCCGCCTGCGGCGTGGCGATGCCCTGGACGAGCGCCGGCAGGCTCATGCCGGATGCCTGGGCGCCGACAGCCGCGACCCCGGCCATCGCAGCGCCCGAGACGGCGAGCTGGCGCCGCGTGAGCCTCGGCCCGCCGAGCACCCGCTGGATCGAGGTTCGCTTCACGATGTCGCTCCTTCGCGCGAGTCGCTGTTCGCCAGGTCCTGCGGCATGCGGAGGGTCACGCCTGAGGCAAGGTCAATGCGGATGATGCTGCCCGCGGTGGGGTTGGTCGAGATCGCCGGCAACGACACATAGAGCCCGCCATCCGGACCGAATCCCATCGATATCGGGTAGTCAAGCCCGGTAACCACCTCGTCGAATGTGCTGGGGCCGGTCTGCCGCACGATCCGTCCCGTGTTCGGATAGATCTGGGGCGCGTCGACGGTGTTGCCGGTCGACATGTCGAGCGCGTAGAGCACGCCATCGGCGCCGACCGCGATGCCCGTTACCATCGCCAGTCCGGTCAGGTAGTCGCCGACCACGCCATCGCGCGTGACCTTGACAATCTTCTGCTCGCCGTCCTTGTGCGGCCCGGGACCGAGATAGCCGACGTAGAACCCGCCATCCGGCGTGTGGGCGATCGCCGTCGGCACCGGATGGTCGAACGAAAGGTCGGCGATGGTGCGGCTCGTGCCCTCCGGCAGGGTGTGGATCAACATCCCCCGGTTGGCATCAACAATCCAGAAACCCTCGTCGTCGGCCACCATCGCGAACGGCTCGCCGAGATCGATGAAGTGGTACTTGTTCTCGGGCGGGTGCGTATCGACGTAAACCATCCCGCTGCTGACCAGCCGCACGCTCCCGTCCGGCTCGACCGCGTAGAGACCGTTGGGCCAGTCGAGGCCGACCGCCTCGATGCCGGGTTCGTGGGTGCCGCCGCTGGCGTCCTGCAGCACGTACAACTCATCGTTGTGGAACGCGACGTCGACCGGTCCCATCACCTCGCCGTACGGATCCTTGGTCGACGGCAAGCCGTGCGCGACCGGCGTGATGCTGCCGTCGGCCTCGATCCGGACGACGCTGGGCGGCGCGTCCGGCCGCGGCGGCGCGGTGGTGGCGCCCGGAGGCGGGGGCGGGCTCAGGCCGTCGCCGGCGAGCGCGACGTAGAGCAGCCCGTCGGGTCCCCAGGTGAAGCCCCGCGGGAAGGCAAGCCCACTGGCGACGACAGTGATCTCGCCTGACGCGGCCACCGGCGATGCGCCCGGTGTCGCCTGGGCGGACATCGCGCGATGCAGGTGTCGACGAGACGCGTGACTGGACATGAAGTGCTCCCTGCGACGTGGCGCTAGTTGACGACGACCGTGCCGACCATGGTCGGGTGGTAGTTGCAGTGATAGCTGATCGTTCCCGCCGAGGTGAAGGTGTAGGTGAAGCTTTCGCCGGGATCGAGGTTCCCGGAGTCGAACGTGCCGTCGTCGGCGGTGACCGTGTGCGCGGCGGTGTCGTTGTTCACCCAGGTCACGGTCGTGCCGGCGCTCACCGTGAGGGTGGTCGGGCTGAAGGCGTAGTTGTCAATCGTGACCGTCGTGCCGGATTCCGGCGGGCTTGTGGCGCCACTGTCCGGCGTGCCGGTCGCATCGGGCGTGGCGGGTGCGCTCGTGGCGGTCGGTGTCGGCGTCGGGAGGCAACTGCTGCCATCGAGCAGCGCGCCGCTCATCGTCGCCACCTGGCCGAAGTCGAGGTCGATCCGCACCACGCTTCCGTGGCCCGCGACGCCGCCCGAGGCGGGGGAGCTGATGTAGAGGTCACTGTCCGGCCCGACCGCCAGACCACCGGGATTGGTGAAGCCGGTCGCCACCGTCCTTGCCGCGTCGGGGCCGGTCATGCGCAGCACGGTTCCATCCTGCTGCGCGGCGAAGAGCCTGCCGTCCGAACCGGCCGCGAGCCTGGCGACGTCCGTGAGCCCTGTCCAGGTGTCGCTGACGACGCCCTCGGCTCCGATGAGGACGACGCGGTCACCCATCCCCACCAGAACCCGGCCATCGGACGTCATGATGAGCCCGGCGGGTCGGGCCTCGAAGCTCGACAGGTCGACGAGGCGGGAGATCGTGCCATCACCATCAATCTGGATGATCTGGCCGCCGTCGCTCTCCAGCACGAGAAAGCCGTTGCCCGCGCTCACCATCGCGGTCAGGTCGCCGTCGGCGCCCGGCTCCGAGGGCGGGTTGGCGACGGGGTTGGCTGATATCCATGCGCCGAGGTCGGCGATGACTTTGGCGCTGCCGTCACCGGGGATCAGGTAGATCCCGTCCGGCGTCAGCGGATTGCCATGCGCCGCGCCACCCCCTTCGTCGAGCAGGTAGACCTGCCCGTTCAGTACGACAATCGACTCCGGACCGAGATCGCCGCCGCCGTGCCCGCCGCTGGAAGGCAGGTTACCCTGGAACACCGTCGGGCAGGCATCGCCGCTGACCTTGACGATGTCGCCGTCGAGCCCGGCGCCGGCCGCCGGGACGGGCGTCGCGCCGGTGGATGCGGCACCACCCACGCTGGCCTCCGCGATGTAG
>JAEVYR010000280.1 GCA_023392645.1 Chloroflexota bacterium
GCGTGGCGCGGCAGGAGGCCGAGCGAGCCCTCGGCGCCGGGCGCGACGACCATGGTGGCGTCGTCGCGCTCGTAGACGACCTGCTCGCCGGTCACCACCTCCACCGAGAGATTCGCCATGTGGGGCCTCCTGTTGGGGCGTTGACAGCCTGGTGTCGCGAGTCACGACACCCGGCCAGCGAACCTACCGGTTCTCGGCTTCCATCTTCGCGGCGGCCTCGACAACCTCGTCGATGCTGCCCTTGTACATGAAGGCAGCCTCGGGCAGGTCGTCGTGCTTGCCCTCGAGGATTTCCTTGAAGGAGCGCACCGTGTCCGGCAGCGAGACGAAGCGGCCCGGGTTGCCGGTGAACTGCTCGGCGGTGAAGTACGGCTGCGACATGAACCGCTCGATGCGGCGAGCCCGGTTCACTGTCTGCTTGTCCTCATCGCTCAGCTCCTCGACACCGAGGATCGAGATGATGTCCTGCAGGTCGCGGTAGCGCTGCAAGACCTGCTGCACCTCGCGAGCGACGTCGTAGTGCTCCTGACCCACGACGAGCGGATCGAGGATGCGGCTGGTCGACGCCAGCGGATCGACCGCCGGGTAAATGCCGCGCTCGGCGATCGACCGCTCCAGCGAAAGGGGCGCGTCGAGGTGGGCGAACACCGACGACGGCGCCGGGTCGGTGTAGTCGTCAGCCGGCACGTAGACGGCCTGCACCGAGGTGATCGAGCCGGTGCTGGTCGAGGTGATCCGCTCCTGAAGCTGGCCCATCTCGCTGGCGAGCGTGGGCTGGTAGCCCACGGCGCTCGGCATGCGGCCCAGCAGCGCCGAGACCTCGGAACCCGCCTGCACGAAGCGGAAGATGTTGTCAATGAACACGAGCACGTCGCGACCCTCGTCGCGGAAGTACTCAGCCATTGTCAGGCCGGTGAGCGACACGCGCAGGCGCGCGCCCGGCGGCTCGTTCATCTGGCCGAAGATCAGCGCGGTCTGGTCGCGCACGCCGGATTCGGCGAGCTCGCCCCAGAGCGCCGTGCCCTCGCGAGTGCGCTCGCCGACGCCGCAGAACACCGAGTAGCCACCGAACTCGGCCGCGATGTTGCGGATGAGCTCGGTGATGATGACGGTCTTGCCGACGCCGGCGCCGCCGAAGACGCCGACCTTGCCGCCCTTGGTGAACGGCGCGATCAGGTCGATGACCTTCGAGCCGGTCTCGAGCACCTCAACCGACGTCGCCTGCTCCTCGAAGGAGGGCGGCGCCTGGTGGATCGGCCGGTACTCTTCCGCCTTCACCTCGCCCATCTGGTCGATGGCGTCACCGGTGACATTGAAGATGCGGCCGAGGGTGGCCGGTCCCACGGGCACCGCGATCGCCTGGCCGGTGTCGACGACCGTGGTTCCGCGGCGAAGACCGTCCGTCGTGCTCATCGCCACCGCGCGGACGCGGTCGTTGCCGAGGTGCTGCTGCACCTCCAGCACGAGGCGGGTGCCGTCATTGAGCTCGGTTTCGAGCGCGTTGTAGATCTCGGGCAGGTTCTCGGCGGGGAACTCGACGTCCACCACCACGCCGGTGATCTGGACGATCGTTCCGGCGGTCTGCCCCTCCGTCTTTTCGGGAGCAACTGCGGGTGCAGCCATTGTGCATTACCTCGTTTCTGGTCGGTCGGCGTCTTACGTGCGGAAGGCGTTGGCACCGGCAGCGATCTCGGCGACCTCGTTCGTGATCTGCGCCTGACGCGCCTTGTTGTACGAAAGCTCGAGCTCCGACGAGAGCTCCTTGGCGTTGTCGGTCGCGTTCCGCATGGCGACCATCTGCGCGGAGTAGAACGACGCCACGTTCTCCAGCACCGCCTGGTAGATCAGCACTTCAACGTAGCGCGGCAGCAGCGCTTCCAGCACCGATGGCGCATCCGGCTCGAAGATGTAATCGACATCCTCGATCTCGCTCTCCGGCCGCACGATCGGCAGGATTTGCACGACCTCCGGCGTCTGGGTGAGCGTGTTGACGAACTTCGGGTAGAGCATCTGCACCGAATCGACCCGGCCGTTGAGGAATTCGTCCATCGCGACGTTGGCGATCGGCCGAATCTCGTCGAGCGAGGGCGCATCGCCGAGCTGGATGAAGTCGGCGATGAGATCCTGCCGGGTGCGCGCCGCGAAGTCGCGGCCCTTCTTGCCGACCGCAATCACCCGCGTGGGCACGCCGGCCTCCTGGCGGATGTACTGTGTACCCCGCCGCAGGAGATTGCCGTTGAGCGCGCCGGTCAGCCCGCGGTCGGGTGTGATCATGATCAGCGCGGCGTTCTCGACCGGCCGCTCGGCCAGCAACGGGTAGCGCCGCAACTCTTCAGCATCCATCTGCTGCGACGACAGGTCGGCGATGAACTCACGCAGCCGCTCGCTGTAGGGCCGGCTGGCGGTCACGCGATCCTGGGCACGCCGCATCTTCGACGCCGCCACCATCTCCATGGCGCGGGTGATCTGCGACATGTTCCGGACGCTGCGGATCCGGCGCCGAATTTCTCGTGGGCTTGCCACTGCGCCTTGTCCTTCCTGCCTACTCCGAAGCCTGCTCGGTGGAGCCGAAGTCGTTCGTCGACTTGAAGTCGCTGGTCGCCTTTTCGAGCTGCGCGACGATCTCGTCGCTGAGCTTCTTCTCGTCGACGATGCTCTTCAGCAGGTCGGCATGACTGGTGCGCAGGTACTCGAGGTACTGCGCCTCGAATTCGCGCACCCGATCCACCGGCACGTCGTCCAGCTTGCCGCTGGTGCCCGCCCAGAGAATCGCCACCTCTTCCTCGACCGGCAGCGGGTTGTACTGCGGCTGCTTGAGCACCTCGGTCATCACCTGGCCGCGCTCGATCTGGCGGCGAGTGGTGCGGTCGAGATCGCTCGTGCCGAACTGCGCGAATGCGGCCAGCGAGCGGTAGTTCGCCATGTCGAGGCGAAGGCTGCCGGCAACCTTGCTCATCGCCTTGATCTGCGCGGCGCCACCGACACGGGACACCGAGAGGCCGGTGTTGATCGCGGGGCGGATACCAGCGTAGAACAGGTCGGTCTCGAGGTAGATCTGACCGTCGGTGATCGAGATCACGTTGGTCGGGATGTACGCCGAGATGTCGCCGGCCTGCGTCTCGATGATCGGCAGCGACGTCAGCGAGCCGCCTCCGAGCTCGTCGTTGAGGCGCGCGGAGCGCTCCAGCAGCCGCGAGTGCAGGTAGAAGACGTCGCCCGGGTAGGCCTCGCGACCCGGCGGGCGGCGCACCAGCAGCGACACCTGGCGGTAGGCCTGGGCGTGCTTTGTGAGATCGTCATAGATGATCAGCGCGTCGCCGCCACTCTCCATGATCTCCTCGCCCATCGCGGTGCCCGCGAACGGGGCGATGTACTGGAGCGGAGCCGGGTCGGCCGCCGAGGCGACGACAACGATGGTGTGATCCATCGCGCCGTTCTCTTCGAGCGTGCGCACGATCTGGGCGACCTGGGCCTGCTTCTGGCCCACCGCCACATAGATGCACTTCACGCCGCTGTCGCGCTGATTGATGATCGTGTCGACGCCGATGGTGCTCTTGCCGGTCTGCCGGTCACCGAGGATCAGCTGCCGCTGACCGCGCCCGATGGCCGTCATGGCGTCAATCGCCTTGATGCCGGTCTGCAGCGCCGTGTCGACGTCCTGCCGGCTGATCACGCCCGGCGCGATCCGCTCGATGTCGCGCGCCTTCTCCGTCTGGATCGGTCCCTTGCCATCGATCGGCTCACCGAGCGCGTTGACCACGCGGCCCAGCAGCGCATCGCCGACCGGAACCGAGGCGACCGCGCCGGTGGTGCGGACCTCGTCGCCCTCTTCGATATCGGTGTAGTCACCCATCACGATGACCGACACGGAATCTTCCTCGAGGTTGAGGACGAGTCCGCGGGTCCCGCTCTTGGTGAACTCCACCAGCTCGCTTTGCATGGCCCGAGAGAGGCCATACACCGTCGCCACACCGTCACCGATGCCGATCACCTGACCGACGTTGGTGACGGTGGCGTCTTCCGAGAACCCTTCGATCTGCTGTTTGAGCAGATCGCTGATTTCGGTCGCGCGTACCGCCATGATCGCTCCGTTTCTCCGCGATATCCGTGCCGCTCGCGCGGAACCCGAGTTCGCGTGTGCTGACTGATGTGTTTCATTCCGGGACGCACGCCCGCGTCGGGCGGCGTCCACTCAACCGGTCACCGATCAGCTCGCTCGCAGCCGCGAGCGCAGCCGCCGCAGGCGCGTCTGGACGCTGCCGTCGATCACCTGGTCACCGATCTGCGCCACCAGCCCCCCGATGATGGGCGGGTCGGTGTGCAGGCGCAGCTCAACGGTCTTGCCGACGACCTGCCCGAGGCGCTCGCGCACCGCGGCCTGCATCGCGTCGTCGATCGGATCGGCGGTGGTGACGTCCGCCACCACGATGCCGCGCTCCGCGCGAACGGCCTCCTGGAAGCCGTCGACGATGTCCGGGATCACCCCGGTCCGCTGGCGCTCGATCAACAGGTGCGCAAGGTTGCGGGCCTCCGGCTGCGCCTCGGCCAGCACCAGGTCGACCGCCTGCATCTTGGAGGCCTCGCCCGCTGCCGGGTTGTCGAGAAACGTCTCCACCTGGGGATCGGCGACCATCTGGCCCAGCCGGGCGAGGTCGCGCTCCCAGGCGTCGAAGCTCTGCCGTTCGCGCGCGATCTCGACGATCGCCTGCACGTAGCGCCGCGCTGCTCCGCTTGCCATCGCTGCCTGTCCTTACGCGTCAGTACGCAGGAGGCAGAAGGCAGGTGGCTGACACGCCTCGTCCCTGCTGCCTTCTGCTTACCACTTCACCTTACGCCGTGCGGGTCTGCCCGCTCGCTTCCGCGAGCGTCTGCTCGATCAACTGGGCCTGCGCCTGGGGATCGAGCTCCTTGCGCACGATGCGTCCCGCCGCCGAAACGGCAGGTCCGCCACCTCGTTGCGCAACTGCTGGCGCGCCTGCTCGGTCTCCTGGCGGAGCGTGCCGCGCGCGCGATCGAGGTATTCGTCGGCCTGGGCCGTCGCTTCCTCGCGCGCCTTCGCGATCATCTGCTCGCCGTTGGTCCGGGCGGTGGCCACGATTTCCTGCGCCTCGCGGCGCGCCTCCTGGAGGACCTGCTCATTGCGAGCCTGGGTGTCCTTCAGCTCGGCCTGCATCCGCTCGGCGGCCTCCATGCTCTCGCGAATGCGGTCCTGCCGCTCGTCGAGCATGTTGGTGATCGGGCCGACGGCGAACTTCCAGAGGAGCCATACAAAGATGATGAAGGCAATCAACTGGATGAGCAGTTGCCATCCATTGATGCCGAGGTCCGCCAGCATTCGCCACTCCTTCGCCTGTGGCCCCGCGGGGGGCCGCTCATCGCATCCCGTTTCGCCATGATGGTGGCGCCTTGCGGACGCCACCATCACCGGCGGACAGGATTAGACGAACGCGATGATGATGGCAATGACGAACGCGTAAATCGCGACGGCCTCGGCGAGCGCCGCGCCGATGATCATCGTGGTACGGATGTCGCCGGCGGCCTCCGGGTTGCGGCCGAGGGCCTCCATCGCGCCCTTCACCGCCATGCCGATGCCGATGCCCGGGCCGAGCGCGCCGAGGCCGATGGCCAGCGCCGCACCGATATAACGAACACCGTCGATATCAGTAATTCCGTCGAACACGTGACGTCTCCTCCTGTCGGCGCCGGTCGTCCTAATCCTCGACGGCGCGTCGTTAGGTGCGTGGCAGGCGACGCGACGTCGTCTGCCATTTCTCGAGAGAAACTGCTCATCGAGCAGTCGCCATCCATCCTGGGCCCGGCCGCGCCGGGGGACGGCAACACTCGCAAAGGGTGATTAGTCGCCCGCGCTGGCCGAGGCCACGTTGGGCGTGGTGGCACCCGCGGGGTCATGCGCGTGAGCCTCTTCGTGCTCATCGTCATGCCCGGCGGCAGCCAGGGTGATGTAAATCAGCGTCAGCAGCGCGAAGACCAGCGCCTGGATCGTGCCGAAGAGCACTTCGAGGAAGATGAACACGACCGGGAAGACGACTGGAACCAGCGCGATCTTGATGGCGTTCGCCATCCCGTACATCACACCCAGCAGCACCTCGCCGGCGAAGACGTTGCCGAAGAGACGAGCGGAGAGCGAGATGATGCGCGAAAGCTCGGAAATGACTTCGATCGGGAACAGGAACGGCGGGTCGGCCATGTGCTTGATCCGGCCGCCGAGGCCGTGCGCGGAGACGCCGGCGATCTGGACGACCACGAAAGTCAGCAGCGACATCGCCAGGGTCATGTTCAGGTCGGCGGTGGGCGGTCGCAGGAGCGGCGTGCCCGCCGACTCGTGCACTTCCTCCGCCGCGGGCGAATCGGCCGGAACCGTCTCCTCGACGACGTGCTCGTTGACGCCGTTATCGAGCAGGATGGTGCCGACACCCGGCAGCAGGCCGGAGAAGTTGGCGAAGAGGATGAAGATGAACATGCCGGCGATGAGCGGGAAGATGCGGCGGCCGATGCGCCGGCCGGCGGTCCCCTCAACGAGATCGAGGATGAACTCGACGATCATCTCGACCACGCCTTGCGCGCGGCCGGGAATGTACTTCGCGCCCCGGGCGATCATCGTGAACACGATCAGGATCGCCGCCATCACCACGAACATCATGAACATGGAGTTGGTGATGTGGACTGGCCCGATTTCCCAGAGGGTTTCCGCTGCGAGTTCGACGTGGACTTCCATGGATCAGGTGACTCTCCTCAGCATCCCGGGCATGGTGCCCGCTCCCCTGGCGCTTCCCTTGACACACGAAAAACCGCGCGACGCGGTTTCTTCCATCATTGTACGCGGTTGTCGTGGCCCGTGCCGCGCTGCTGGCGCGTCGACCGCGATCCCAGCCTGCGCGCGACCGGACCGGCGTCGCGGTCGGGCCGGTTGATCAGCGTGAGCTCGTAAAGGAGATACCCGGCGGATACCAGCCCAAGCGCCACCCCGATCAATGTCAGCCATGGCGTGGTGCCAAGCCACTTGTCCAGAAACACGCCACCCAGAATACAGACGACCAGCGACGCTCCGATCGACCAGCCGAGGCCGATCGCGCTGTACTGCTTGAAGTCTTTCGGGTCCAGTCCCTGTGACACGGTGACCCCCGTCTTCTTGATTGCGAATATTATCACAATCTCGGTTTGGGACAAGTGGAATCGGTAGCGATCAGGCTCCCCTGCCCGATCGAAGGTGGCGCCGCGCAGGGCGAAGCGAGCGCGGCCGCGCTCACTGCATGATAGTGCATTGTCCGGTCGCGTGACACCGGCTCTCGCCGCTGCTACGCTTCCCGTCGCAAGACCATCGCCACCTCGCCATGGTCGGTACCGGACCCTGCGCCCACCCAGCGCCACCAGGATCGCCCGATGGCCGATCAGCCCCTGCCCGCCTCCCCGATCGCCGACTCTATCGCATCTCCCATGAGCCAGCGCCGGGTGCTGCGCCTCGCCGTGCCGATCATCGGAGAGAACCTCCTGCAGACGCTGGTCGGTATCGTCGATACCCTCTTCGTCGCCGCGCTCGGCGCGTCCGCGCTGGCCGGCGTCGGCGTCGCGCTGGAGGTCGTCTTCTTCGCGATTGCGATCCTCAGCTCGATTGCGATCGGCGGCACCGTGCTCGTCTCCCAGGCAATCGGCGCCCGCAGCCCGGCGGAGGCCAACCGACTCGCCCGCCAGACCGTCCTGTGGGGCTTTCTGCTGTCGGTGCCGCTCGCCGTGCTCGGGTACGCGCTGGCGC
>JAEVYR010000292.1 GCA_023392645.1 Chloroflexota bacterium
CCCTACCAGGGGTCGAATCCGGTCGCCAACATCTGGTCGGCCGAGGCGATCCGACTCGGCGCGGCGCATATAGCCGCCGCGGTGAACGATCCGGAGGGGTACGATGCGCGCGGCGAGATGCTGCTGGCGTCGACGCTGGCCGGGATCGGCTTTGGCAACGCCGGCGTTCATCTCCCGCACGCGCTGTCGTACCCGATCTCGCGCCACTCGAAGAACTATCATCCGGCGGACTATCCGACCGACCACGGTCTCGTGCCGCATGGCATGTCGGTGGCGCTGACCGCGCCGGCGATCTTCCGCTGGACCGCCGATGCCGCTCCGGAGGCGCATCGCGAAGCGGCGATCCTGCTCGGAGCGCCGGAAGGTGAGGTCGACGAGTCGAACGCGGGCGAGGCGATCGCCGAACGTTTCATCGATATCATGAAGGCGATCGGGATGCCAAACGGGCTGAACGGCGTCGGCATCACCGAAGACGATCTCGATGCGCTGGTCGCCGGGACCCTGCCGCAGCAGCGGCTGCTGGTGATCTCGCCGAAGGAGCCGAGCGATGCCGATATTCGGCAGCTCTTCGCGGACAGCATGGCGCTCTGGTAACGGCCAGATTCAGGCGATGACATGATCCCGCGGCGATCGATGCGAGAGGCAGGCGAGGCGCCCTTCCGGCGTGTCGAGCGTGCAGTGGGCGAGCGCGCCGGGAAGCGTTCCCATCTCCGGCTGCAGCGTCGTGTGGGCGATGCCGAACCTGGCGTGCAGCCGCTCGGTGAGGTCGACCAGCAGGTCGTTCCACTCCCGCTCGCGATCGCATTCGACGTGGGCGGAGAGCGCGATCAAGCCGGATGTGACGGTCCAGATGTGCAGGTCGTGGACGCCGTGGACCCCAGGCACCGTCACCATCACCGAACGCACCTCCACGGGGTCGATGTTCTGTGGCGTCGACTCCAGCAGCACGTCCACTGACTCCCGCAGCAGTCGCCACGAGCTCCAGAGAATGAGCAACCCGATGCCACCGGACAGAAGCGGATCGGCGAGATACCAGCCGGTGGCCAGCATGATCAGCGCCGCGACGATCGCGCCGACCGACCCGAGTAGGTCGCCGATGACGTGCAGGAAAGCGCCGCGGGTGTTGAGGTCGTGCTGATGTCCGCCGCCGCGCGAGAGCACCCACGCCGAGGCGGCATTGGCGACGAGGCCGGCGATGGCGACGGCCAGCATCGGGCCGCTGTCGATTTCCGGCGGCTCGCCGAGACGCTGAAACGCCTCCCAGAAGATGTAGAACGAGATCGCGACCAGCGTCGCGCCGTTGACCAGCGCCGCCAGCACCTCCGCGCGGCGAAAGCCGAAGCTGCGCTCGGGTGTTGCCGGGCGACGGGCGAGCCAGCCGGCGAAGAGCGCCAGCGCGAGGGCGGCGACATCGGTGAGCATGTGACCGGCGTCGGCCAGCAGCGCCAGTGAGTTGGTGACCAACGCGCCGATCACCTCGACGATCAGGAACGCCAGGGTGATGCCGAGCGCGATCGCCAGCGCGCGCGGCTTGGAGTCACGGTGGTCGTGCGCGTGGCCGGGCTCGTGATGCGCGTGGCCGTGATGCTCGTGTGCGTGCGCCATCCTAGCCGATCTCCTCGATCAGGTCGGCGATGGAGTCGAGGATGCGTGTCGGGCGGTAGGGAAACCGCTCGGCGGCGGCACGGTCGGTGATGCCGGTGAGCACCAGCACCGTTTGCATGCCGGCTTCGAGACCGGACCTGATATCGGTGTCCATCCGGTCACCGATCATCATCGTCTCCTCGGAATGGGCGTCGATCGCGTTCAACGCGGAGCGCATCATCAGCGGGTTCGGCTTGCCAACGTAGTAGGGCTCGCCGCCGGTCGCGCGCGAGATCAGCGCGGCGACCGCGCCCGTGGCCGGGACCGGTCCTTCCGGCGATGGGCCGGTTGGGTCGGGGTTGGTGGCGATGAAGCGAGCGCCGGCGTCGATCAGGCGGATCGCGCGCTGGATGCGCTCGAAGCTGTAGGTGCGGGTTTCGCCGATGACGACGTAGTCGGGATCGCGATCCGTTTGGGTGTAGCCGGCCTGATAGAGCGCGGTCGAGAGCCCGGCCTCGCCGAGGACGTAGGCGGTGCCGCCGGGGCGCTGATCGGCGAGGAACCGAGCGGTCGCGAGCGCGGAGGTCCAGATGTCACCATCGCTGACGTCGAGCCCCATGTGGCTCAGGCGGGCGGCGAGGTCACGCGGGGTGTAGATCGAGTTGTTGGTGAGGATGAGGAAGGGGCAGCCAACCTTCCGGAGCCGATCGATGAAGCGGTCGGCGCCGGTCACCAGGTGCTCCTCGCGGACGATGACGCCGTCCATGTCCATCAGGTAGTTCCTGATCGGTCCGTGCTCGCTCATCGCCTCCCCCTCGCGGTCTCGTCGTTGCTGCCCCGGGCTCTGCACGGACGGTACCACAGAGAGCCGAGACGAGAATCGGGGCCTTCAAGCGAACGCGACGCGGCGCATTCGCTGCCACAGGAAGATGCCCAGAGGCAGGATGAGTTGCATGCCGATGACTGTACCGATCGTGAGTGTCTGCCAGAATTCGGGTTGGCGCGGCGAGACGGTGGTCAGGG
>JAEVYR010000326.1 GCA_023392645.1 Chloroflexota bacterium
GCTGGGACCGCATCTGGTGGCTCCTGAAGCAGCGGTGAGATTCGATGCGCACAACCACGACGTGGTTGTCATTTCGACCGGAGTGCCCGCAGGACACGAAGCGGAGAAATCTCGTTCCTGTGGAACGCAGCATCCCCTCGCGCCGGAGATGTCTCGACTACGCGGCTTCGCCGCTGCGCTCGAAATGCCAAGAATCCTGGTATCGATGGATGTCCTCGAGTGAAGGATCACCCCATGACCCACGACCTCTCCGGGCGCGTCGCCCTCGTCACCGGCGCCACTCGCCACAACGGCATCGGCGCCGCGATCTGCCGCGCGCTGGCCAGCGCCGGCGCGCACATCGCGTTCACCAGCTTCGCCGAGTACGACAGGACGATGTATCAGGCGGACGCCTCCGACCCGGAGCGGCTCGTCGAAGCGCTGCGCGATATGGGCACACCCGCGATCGAGATACCGTGGAATCTGGAGGACGCGAACCGGCTGCCGAAGCTGCTGGATCGCGTCGAGCAGGAGCTGGGACCGCTCTCGATCCTCGTCAACAACGCCGCCTACTCCACCCGCGACGGCTGGGAGGAGCTCGACGCCGAGCAGCTCGACCGTCACTACGCGGTCAACGCCCGCGCGACGGCGCTGCTCTCGGTCGAGTTCTGCCGCCGCTTCAACGGCACGAGCGGCGGCCGTATCATCAATTTCAGCTCGGGGCAGCAGCTCGGCGCGATGTCCGACGAGCTCGCCTACGCGATGAGCAAGGCCGCGATCGTCACCTTCACCCAGAGCCTGTCGCCGGCGGTGATGGGCAAGGGCATCACGGTCAACGCGGTCAACCCCGGCGTGACCGATACCGGCTGGATCACGCCCGAATTGACGAAGGCGCTGCTTCCGGCGATGCCGGCGGGGCGCTTCGGCACGCCCGAGGATGCCGCGCGGGTCGTCGCCTGGCTGGCGTCGGACGAAGCTGCGTGGATCACCGGCCAGGTGATCAACTCCGAGGGTGGCTTCCTGCGGTAAATTGTTGAACAGTCCTAGGGGAGGAGCCTGCCTCCTCCCGTTCGCCCACGCGGCGGCGCTCGTCCGGGGGAAGGGAGCACAGATGGCACTCGAGGATATCAATGGCAAGAAGATCGGCCTGATCTTCCCGGGTCAGGGCAGCCAGGCGGTCGGCATGGGCAAGGAGCTCACCGAGCGCTCGGCCGTCGCCCGCGACGTGTTCAACGAGGCCGACGACGCGCTCGGCTTCCCGCTTTCGGCGCTTTGCTTCGAGGGTCCCGCCGACGAGCTCGAAGACACCTGGAACGCCCAGCCTGCGCTGCTGACCATGAGCGTCGCCGCCCTGCGCGACGTCGAGCATCGCGCGTGGTCGGCCAACATGGCCTTCGAGCCGATCGTCACCGCCGGCCATTCCCTCGGGCAGTTCACGGCGATGGTCGCCGCGCGGGTGCTCGACTTCGCCGACGCGCTCCGGCTCGTGCGCGAGCGCGGCCGCCTGATGAAGGAGGCCGGCGAGCTGAAGCCGGGCGGCATGGCCGCGGTGATCGGCATGGACGACGACGCCCTCGCCGCCGTGGTCGAGGAGGCCGGTTCCGACGGCGTGATCCGGATCGCCAACGCCAACTGCCCGGGGCAAACCGTCATCTCCGGCGAGATTCCCGCGCTGGAACGAGCGTCCGCGCTGGCACAGGAACGCGGCGCCCGCAAGGTCGCCCGGCTCGGGGTCAGCATCGCGTCGCACTCGCCCCTGATGGCCGACGCGGCGACGCAGCTCAACGCGCTGCTGGATACCGTCGCGCTGAACGACCCGGAAATCCCCATCGTCGGCAACGGCTCGGCCGCGCCGATCACGACGGCGACGCAGCTCCGCGAGGAGATGGCGGGGCACATGGAGAGTCCCGTGCGATGGACCGACTCGGTGCGCACGATGATCGGGATGGGGGTCGAGCAATTCGTGGAGCTGGGGCCGGGCAACGTGCTGGCCGGGCTCAACCGCCGGATCGACCGGAGCGTGCCCACCATCGGCCTGAAGGATCTTCAGTAGCGATTCTCGCCTGCGGCACGGCGCGCGCGATTCCCGGTACACTATGGCGAACTGCCCCGGCATTGGTGTCGCGGGCCTGGAATGATGCACAACTTCTCTGATGGGAAAGGAACTTCGCGTGGCACGAGCGGTCGTAACGGGTCTGGGGGCGGTTACCCCGCTCGGCATCGGCGTGAATGCCTTTTGGGACGGATTGACGGCGGGACGCTCCGGCGTTCGGCTCATCGAGCACTTCGATGCATCGGATCTCGACGTCAAGATCGCCGGCGAGGTGCCGGGTTTCGAGCCAAAGGAGTTCATCGACGCCAAGATGGTCCGCCGCATGGACCGCTTCGCGCAGTTCGCGGTGGCGGCATCGCGCGAGGCGATCACGGATGCCGGCCTGGAAATCACCGACGAGAACCGCGATCGCGTCGCGGTGATGATGAACACCGGCGGCGGCGGCATCCCGACCATCGCCCATGACGTCCGGGTGATGGAGCGCCAGGGGCCGAGACGGGTGAGCTCGCTGCTGATCCCGCTGTTCGCGCCCAACATGGCGTCGTGCCAGGTGGCTATCGCGTTCGGCGTGCACGGTCCGACCGTGACGTCGGTGGCGGCCTGCGCCGCGGGCGTCCAGGCCTTCGTCGACGCCGTCCACCTGATCGAGCGCGGCGACGCCGATGTCGTGATCACCGGCGGCACCGAGGCCGGCATCATCCCGGTCGCGATCGCCGGCCTGTCCAACATGCGCGCGCTGTCGAAGCGCAACGACGAGCCGGAGAAGGCCAGCCGCCCGTTCGACGCCGACCGTGACGGGTTCGTCTTCTCGGAGGGCGCGGCGGTGGCGATCCTCGAATCGGAGGAGCACGCCGCGAAGCGAGGCGCCAACGCAATTGCCTACGCCCACGGCGGCGCCTACACCTCCGATGCCTTCCACATCACCGCGCCGGACCCGACCGGGCGCGGCGCGACGGCGGCGATGACCGGCGCGATGAAGCGCGCGGAGGTCGATCCGAACGCTGTCGACTACATCGCCGCGCACGCGACCAGCACCAATATCGGCGACATCGCCGAGACCAACGCGATCAAGAACGCCTTCGGCGACCACGCCCGCGAGGTGTCGATCTCGGCCAACAAGTCGATGCTCGGGCACCTGCTCGGCGCGGCCGGCGCCGTCTCGTCGCTGGCATGCATCCTGGCGATTCGGGACGGCGTCATCCCGCCGACGATCAACCTCGACACGCCGGATCCCGAGTGCGACCTGGACTACACGCCCAACGTGTCGAAGCGGCGCGAGGTCAAAACGGCGCTGGCCAACGGCTTCGGCTTCGGCGGCCAAAACGCCTCAGCGGTGTTCACGGCGGTCGAGTAGCGACGCTCCCAGCACGAATTCCATGAGCGGGCCGGGCATGTCCCGGCCCTTCTCGTTGCCTGGATTCGCCTTCCCGAGACGAGTTGGGTGGGCCCACCGGAGATCCTCGAATACCACCTGGAGCTGTGGAGCAGCCACGGTTTCCCGATCGCGCCGCAGCGGCTACCATCCCTGACAGCGAACACGCAACGAGCACCATCAGGGAGGAGATCATCATGGCAACCACCGCGCCCGAAAACCGCGTCGCGATCGTGACCGGCGCCGCCCGAGGCATCGGCGCCGCCGCCGCCCCCCAGCTCGCCAGCGACGGCTTCCAGGTCGCCGTCGCCGACATCGACCTCGCCGCCGCCGAGGCGACCGCCGGCGAGATCGGCGAGCGCGCCATCGCCGTCCGCCTCGACGTGACCGATCCCGAGAGCTGGCGCACGACCGTCGACGACGTCACGCAGCGGCTCGGACCCATCACCGCGCTGGTCAACAACGCCGGTATTGCCGGGCGCGCCGCGCCGGCGTGGGAGCTCTCGATCGAGGAGTGGCAACAGGTCATTGCCATCGACCTGTCCGGCGTCTTCTACGGCTGCCGGACGGTGCTGCCGGGGATGATGGACGCCGGATACGGCCGCATCGTCAACATCGCCTCGATCGCCGGCAAGGAGGGCAACCCCAACGCGGCCCCCTACTCCGCCGCCAAGGCCGGGGTGATTGGATTGACGAAGTCGTTGGCGAAGGAGGTCGCGACCAAAGGCGTGCTCGTCAACGCGGTGACGCCGGCCGTGATCGCGACGCCGATCCTGGAGCAATTGACGCAGGAGCACATCGACTATATGACGAGCCGTATCCCGATGAGCCGGGTCGGGCAACCCGAGGAGGTCGCCAACCTGGTGTCGTTCCTGTGCTCCGACCGGGTGTCGTTCTCGACCGGCGCGGTGTTCGACATCTCCGGCGGCCGCGCCACGTATTGACCGGGTCGTCCCGTACCCTGCAAGGAGTAGGTCAGGCCGGAATCCGGGCGATCTGGATGCGGGCCGCACGCATCTGGTGCCCCTCGATGTCGAACCAGAGCGACACCGAGAGCGAATCGCTGGGCGGCACCCCCTCCACGGCCGCCGGGCGCTCCCGCGAGACGAGCACGACCGCCGCCTCACGGCGAGAGGCCAAGAACCGCTCGACCGCGAACACCGAGGCAGGTCGATCCGCCAGCAGCTCGCCCAGCACCGCATCGAGCAGCGAACCGTCACCCAGTTGGGCTGGCTGACCGTCGTGGATCACCTCGACCTCGGCGTCCGCGGCGACCAGGGCCCGCACCGCGTCGGCATCGTGGGCGTTGAGCGCGCGCACCAGCGGCTCGATCAACGACCGCGCGGTCATGCCGCGCGCCACCGGCACGCTGCGCGGCAGCCCCGTGTCGGTGAGCCGCAGGAGGAAGAGGTCGATCGCCGCGAACGCCTGCTCGGCGCCGCCCCCGAGAAAGACATCGCGCCCGGAGGCGAGGATCGTCTGCACGGTGCAGTCGCCGATCGATGTGCACATCCGATCGGCCATCTGCTCGGAGAGGGTGCCGCGCTGTCCGCGCAGGATGAGCGTCGGCGCCACGATTTTCGCCCGCACATCCCAATCGGCGCGTGGCAGCGCCGCGGCCACTATA
>JAEVYR010000331.1 GCA_023392645.1 Chloroflexota bacterium
AGGTTGTCCCGGCCGACGAGGTCGAGCACCAGCGCGGCGCGGGCCGGCTGCGAGGGTGACTGGGCGAGACCGATCGCCAGCCCGCCGAGCAGCAGCGCCCAGTAGGGGGCGTGGCCCAGCGACACCAGCGTTGCGACCGCCGCGACGGCGCAGAACGCCCACCCGCAGGCGAAGATGAGCAGGCGGACACGATCGAGGCGATCCGAGAGAACGCCGCCGAGCGGTCCCAGCAGCAGCGGCAAAAGCCGCACGGCGGTGAAGAGGGCGAGCAGGAACTCCGAGCCGGTCGTTTCGAACACGACCCAGCCGAGCACGAGGGTCTGCGTCCAGACGCCGCCGAAGAAGAACAGGTTGGAGATCCAGAGCAGGCGGAATTTCGGGCTGTCCCGGAGCGAGGCCAACACGCGGAGGGTAGCTTTCCCGCCGCGGGACACGACGCGCGCCTGTCGATTCGCCATGGGTGTCCGTGCCTGCCTGTGCCCGCGCGTTGCCGGTCACGGCACGGCGTCGAAACGATGGGTCAGCGATGATGGTATGCGAAATACGCGCCGGGCAACACCGGCGTCACGCGCCTTGTGGCAGCTCGGGTTGCCGGGCGGGTTGGCGGCGGTCGGCGGTGGCGCGGAGGCGCATGTCGAGACCGACGACGATCACGGCGCCGATCGTCATCGCGATCGGGATCGCGACGAAGTCCGTCCGCTCGGCGATCAGCCCTCCGAGGGTCGGGATCGTGACGATGCCGAGGGTGGCGGCGCTGACCTGGAAGCCGATCGCGTGCAGCGCCATGCCCGAGCCGAGTCGCATCGGCGTCAGCGACATCATCGTGGGGAAGAGCGGCGCCATCGCGAGGCCGAACAGCAGCACGCCGGCCTGGAAGAGGAGCTTCTGGTCCGGAATCATCATCACGGCTCCGCCGAGCACGCCGATGGTGCCGAGCTGGACCAGGCGGCGCGGGTCGAGGTCGCCCGACAGCGGCGCCAGCACGAGCCGGCCGACCGCCATCGCGCCCCAGAAGAGGCCCGCCCAGATGCCAGCCTCGCTCTTGCCGGCGCCGAATCGCTCGATCATCAGCGTCGCCGTCCACAGCCCGGCCGCGGCTTCGATGCCGGCCATGAAGTGGAACATCAGGATCTGCATCCACGCCGTCGACGAGCGCAGCACCGCGCGGACCGGCACCTTCTCGGGCGGGGCGTCCTGCTCGGCGTGCGCGCCGTTGCCCCACTGGTTCAAGGTGAAGAAGAAGACGACCGCCATCGTCGCGATCGCGCTGGCGACGACGATGTATCCGACGCGCCACGTGCCGCCGGCGGCGAAGACGCTGACGACGATGAACGGGCCGAGCATGGCGCCGATGCCGAAGAAGGCGTGGAGCCAGTTCATCACCGTGACCGAGAAGTGCTCGGCGGCGAAAAAGTTGAGACCGGTGTCGATCGCGCCCGAGCCGAGACCGATGATCACGGCGAAGGCCAGCAGCGGCCACAGGCTCGGCTTGGCGGCGTAGCCGAACAGGCCGATGGCGACCATGGAGGTGCTGAGCGCGAGCAGTTTGCCGACGCCGAGGGTTTCGATGGCCCGGCCGGCCAGGATACCGGAGAGGAAATAGCCCGACCCGGACGAAAAGAGGATGAAGCCGACATCGGAGAGCGAGCGGTCGAACGAGACTCGCATCTGCGGCCAGGCGACGCCGAGGACGGCATCGGGGAAGCCGATGCTGATGAACGCGAGGAACGTCACGAGCATCAGGAAGCGGGAGGTCGAGCGAGATTGGGGCATGAGGCCGGGATACCTGACGGAAGAAGGGAGGGGACGAGCCCCTCCCGTACGAAACGCTGAGCTGGTGCGCCGTGCGATCAGGCGGTGGCGGCGCGGGCGGTGGTCGGCTTCTGCGAGAAGGTGCGATCGACCGCCTCGGCGACCCGGGCGATGCGGGGCACCATCTCGTGGAACTGCTGGAAGGTGAGCGACTGGGCGCCGTCGGAGAGGGCGCGATCGGGATCGGGGTGAACCTCGACGATGATGCCATCGGCGCCGGCGGCGATGCCGGCCTTGCCGAGCGCCTCGACGTAGGCGCGCTTGCCCGCCGCGTGGCTCGGGTCGATGATGATCGGCAGGTGCGAAATGCTGCGCATCACTGGCACCGTCGCCACATCGAGCGTGTTGCGCGTCATCGTCTCGAAGGTGCGGATACCGCGCTCGCAGAGCATGACGTCGGGGTTGCCCTGCGCCATCACGTACTCGGCCGCCAGCAGCCACTCCTCCATCAGCATCGAGAGACCGCGCTTGAGCATCACAGGCTTGCGCGCCTTGCCGACCTCCTCCAGCAGCAGGTAGTTCTGGCTGTTGCGCGCGCCGATCTGGAAGACGTCGGTGTACTGGCCGACGGTCTCGACATCAGACGGCGTCATCACCTCGGTGATGATCTTCATGCCGGTCACCTCGCGCGCCTTGGCGAGGATTTCAAGCCCGCGCTCGCCGAGCCCGCGGAACTCGTACGGGCTGGTGCGCGGCTTGTAGGCGCCGCCGCGCAGGATCGTCGCGCCGGCGGCGGCAACCGCCTTCGCCGTCTCCAGCGTCTGCTCCTCGCTCTCGACCGAGCAGGGGCCCGCCATGATGCTGATCTCGTCGCCGCCGACGGTGATGCCGTCGCCGAGATCGATCACCGTTTTTTGGGGATGGAAATCCCAGCCGGTGAGCTTCCACTTCTTGGTGATGCGGACGACGTGCTCGACGCCCGGGAACGACTCGAACATCTCTTCGAGCGTGGGCGGTAGCGGCAGGCCGACGACGCCGATGATGATGCGCTCCTCGCCGTCGATCAGGTGCGGGCTCAGGCCGAGCTCGCGGACGCGGTTGACGACGGGATCGATCTTCTCGCGGCCGGCGCCGGTTTTCATGACGATGATCACGGTGGGACTCCTAGGGTTCCGGGGACGGCGGTTACGAAACGGGTTGATTGACGGATTCGACGACGTTCGCGTTGAGCGGATTGGCCTTCAGGATCGCGGCCAGCTCCTCATCGGAGATGCCCCACTCCGGCCGCAACTGCCGCGCGCCCTTGAGGTAGACGTGGCGAACCTCCTGGGGCGATTTGGTGGTGTTGACATGGACCAGCACCCGCACGGCCCTGGTCAGCGCGCCGGGCACGGCCATCTCGTGGGCGCACATCATGGGGACATCGGTCCAGCCGAAGGAACGCGCGGCCATGGCGGGAAACATCGCGGTGAGGTCGGTGGTGGTGGTGAAGATCGCGCTCGCGATGTCGTCCGAGGTGATGTCGTTGAGGTCGATCAGTGCCGTGACCAGCTCCTGCGTGGCCTCGAGGATATCCTCGGCGGTGTTCGCGGCGGCCGTGGTGGCCCCGCGAATGCCGCGGCAGACGATCGGGCGGTCGCCGTTGGCTGTCATCCGTTCCCTGTCTCCGTTCGTGCGTGCGACGACATCCGCGACGCGGTGGTGGCG
>JAEVYR010000337.1 GCA_023392645.1 Chloroflexota bacterium
GATAGTGAATGACTGCTCATCGCCATTGCGAACTCCCTCGTCGTACGCGATGCCTTCGGTCCATAATGCTCTCGGGATTTCGAACCCCGCGTGAACCGGTCCCATCGCCTCGGGTGCGGTTTCCAATTCCGAGTCTAGGGATTCTGGAATTGCGCGATTGACAGGGAAGCTCGGTGTCTTCCGACATACGGTCTTCGGATTTTCCTGACGGCCGTCGGGAAAATCCCTACACCTCCTCCTCCGACAGCAATCCTGCCCGCAAGGCGTAGCGAACCAGCTCGGCACGGTTCGTCAGCCCCAGCTTCTGCATTGCCCGGTGCCGATAGGTTTCGACCGTTTTCGGCGACAGCGACAGCAGCTCCGCACCCTGCAGGGCCGTGTAGCCCTCCGCCGTCAGCTTGACCACCTCACGCTCTCGCTCGGACAACACCTCGCCGATGTCGATCTCCTGCCCACTCCGAGCTCGTCCGAGATATCCCCGCAGCAGCGTCTTCGTCGCCGCCGGGTCCAGGAACACCTCGCCGCGCGCCACCGTGCGAATCGCCTCCAGCAGATCGGTGTGCGCGCTGGACTTGCGGACGTAGCCGGAGCCGCCAGCCTCCAGCACCGGCAGCAGGTAGCGCTCCTCGGCGTGGACCGTGAGGACCAGCACCCGGATGCCCAGTTGCAGCCCCGTAATCCTCGAAATCGTGCTCATACCGCCGTGCGGCATCGAAAGATCGGCAATCACGATGTTGGGCCGGTGCTGAGCAGCCAGCCGCACCGCGGCGTCGCCATCCTCGGCCTCCGCCACCACCATCATGTCGGCTTCCTCCTCCAGCAGCGCGCGCAGCCCGGCCCGAACGACGCCGTGGTCGTCGGCGAGGAGAAGCCGGATTCTCGTGGTTTCCGCATGGTTCATGAAGTGGAGTTCCTTCCGTCATTCGTCGCGACGCCAGCAGGGGGCGGGTTCATGATGCGTACGGCGTGCGCCAGCGGGATGATCGCGACGATCGCGACACCGTGCGGCTCGACGGGCTCGATGCGAAGGCCGCCGCCCACCAGGGTCGTGCGTTCGACCATGCCGAAAATGCCGAGTCCCAGGCCGCGCTCGTCGCGGACCGGGGGCAGGCCGGAGTCGAAGCCGCGCCCGTTGTCGCTGATCGTCAACACGACCTCGCCCGACCGTCGCTCGACCTCAATCGCCGCCTCGGTGGCTCCCGCATGCTTGATGACGTTCGTGATGGCCTCCTGCGCGATCCGGTACAGCACCAGCTCCAGGTCGGCCGGCAGCCGCTCCCGGCTGCCCCGCCACTCGTAGGTCCCCGTCAACTTGTACTCTTCGCCATAGCGCTGGGCGAGCTCCGCGAGCGCCGCCCACAGCCCGAGATCGTCGAGCGCCGGTGGTCGCAGCTCGAGCGCCAGCCGCCGCACGCCTTCGAGCGCATCGACGGTCGATTCCGCCATCGATTCGGCCGCCGCGCGCACCTGCTCGTTGTCGGACGATCGCAGCGCGGTGATGCTGAGCAATTGGGCGAACAGCACCTGCGCGGTGTCGTCGTGCAGCTCTCGCGCGATTCGCTTGCGCTCATCCTCCTGCGCGCCGATCACCTGCGTCGTCAACTCGCGCAACTGCTCGCGATCCGCCGCCAGCTCGTCGAGCGTCTCGTTGAACGACGAGCCAAGCCGGGCGAGCTGCGTGTCGGGAAACCGCGACGGCCGCACGCGACGGGAGAAATCGCCCCGCCGAACGCGCTCCGCCACCTCGGCCAGGCGGTCGATCGGCTGCATCGCCGCCCGCAGCACGACGTAGTTGACCACCAGGCTCAGCACCGTTCCGGCGGTGGCGAAGAGCGCGATCAGCCAGTATTCCGCCGGATCGTCACTGCTGTGCACGCTGCGCACCGTGACCAGGGTGCCGATCGTCGCCCCGACCACGACGATGAGCGCGTTCGCCAGCAGCACCTTGTAGACGAGCGGGATGCTCAGTATGCGTTTGAGACTCCTGCGAAACACAGCGGGTTTGTGCCTCCGAAACAGCCGCCACCAGCGGCGAAATGCCCCAGCGGGTATGGTATAACCTGCGCGTCTTTCGGACCCGCGACCGGGGTTACAGCACCAGGAGAAACCATGGCCAGCTCAGCATCATTTGACATTGTCTCGAAATTCGACCGCCAGGAGCTTCGCAACGCGCTCGACCAGGCTCGGCGAGACATCGGGAATCGTTACGATCTCAAGGACACCAACACGGTGATCGACGAGAGCGACGATGGATTCACCATCACCACCGCCTCCGACTACAGCCTCACCGCGGCGAAGGACATCATCGAGTCCAAGGTCATCGGCCGGAAGCTTTCCCTCAAGATTCTCGACTACCAGGGCGAGGAGGACGCCTCCGGCGGGCGCAAACGCCAGGCGGTGAAGCTGCGCGAGGGGCTGGACGATGAGATCGCCAAGAAGATCTCGAAGGAAATCCGCGACAACTTCAAAAAGGCCAAGCCGCAAATCCAGGGCGACACCGTGCGCGTCCAGGCCAAGAGCCGCGACGAACTGCAGGATGTCATCCAGTTGCTCAAGGGTCAGGACTGGCCGGTCGCCCTTCAGTTCGTGAACTATCGCTAGGCCCGGCCTCGCCCTGCTCGCGCGAGCGCTTCCCGGCACGGCCGTCGATTTCGGGCAGGACGGTCGCCATCCGCTCCAGCAGCTCGCTCTCCAGCGGCGAGCCGACCGGGAACACGCGCACCGGCACGTGCTTGTGCTCCGGCCAAACGCGCTGGAACATCACCCACTGATCGAGCGATGTGGTGATCCAGCGCTCCAGCGCTGTGACGAGCCGCGCCATCCCCGCGGCCATATCGGCCTTCATGTCTGCGGTGCGCTCGACGAAGAACGGGTCGCCGATGGCGAACTCGTGTCCGTGCCGCACCCGGCGCGCCATCACCGGGATCACCGGCGCGCCGGTCTCCCGGGCGATCCGGACCGGCCCTGGCGGCAGCGTCGTTTCCTGGCCCATGAACGTGACATCGTGCCCGTTCTGGAAGAAATCCCGGTCGGCCAGGAACACCGCGAACTCATTGCGCCGCACCGCCCGCATCACCGACCGCACGCCTGATGGGGTCGGCTCCACCATCGCCATCCCGCGCGAGCCGCGCAGCCAGGTCACGCCATCGAAAATGAAGCGCGATGTCGTGCGCCCGGTGACCACCGTCAGCTTGTAGCCGCGCGCCGTGAGGGTCTGCCCGATGTAGTCGAAGCAGCCAAGGTGCCCGGTGACCAGCAACCCACCCTTGCCCGCCGCGATCGCGTTGTCGAACGTCTCCCACGACCCGACGCTGAGACCGACCGACGTCACGAAGGTTGACCTCCGGTGTCGCGGGATGATGATCAGGTCCATGAAGTTCCGCGCGCTGGTGCGGAAGATCGAGCGCACCAGCGGCTCCGGATCGGCCTCGCTGCCGGTGTACGCCTGCACGATCCGCACGTTGTCGCGCACATTCCGGGGATAGGTCGAGCTGACCCGATAAAACAGGTCGCCGAACCGATCGGCGATCCAGCCGCGAACCGGCGGTGGGATCAACCAGAACAGCCAACTGAACGCGATCGCCATGCCGACGCTGAGCTGATAGCGGAACTCGCGGCGCTCTTCCTTTCGAAATTGCGGGCGAGCCGGCGTGGCCGGCGCTTGCTCATGCGTCACGAGACACCTCTGGTGCGCGGCGCGCGAGACGCGCTTCAGGACGGTCGGGTCGGCTCGGCATCGTTCGTGATGTAGTCCATCGTGTCAATGATAACGGGGATGGCGCGAATGATGGTGAGCGCCACAGCCACCCAGACGGCCCCCCAGCCGATCCACCGATACCAGTCCTGATCGTACAACCATCCAAGGGAGGTGTCCGACGTGTCGAGGCGCTCCGCGCCGGCGAGGCCGGTCAAAAACACGAAACCCGCCGCCTTCGCGTAGCCGAAAAACGCGCGCATGAAGCGACCGGCCGTCAGCCACTCCGTGATCGGCGACTTCATCATGTTGTTCTTGCCGAACGGCGTCTTGCCCTCCGAGAGCGAGATCGAGCGCAAGCCGTCCACCACGAAGCCCCGCGTGAGCACGAGCAGTGGCACCCAGATCGGGATCAGGTCGAGATCGGCGAAGATCACCCAGAGCGCATTCTCCACGATGCGATCGCCAAGGATGTCGAACACCGCGCCGAAGGTGCTGGCGGACCCGCGTTTGCGAGCCACCCACCCGTCGATCCCGTCGCTGGCGAAGACGACTATCATCAACACCATGCAGGCCGTCACCACCTGCACGTTCCCGACATAGATGAGCCAGATCACCACGAAGAGCAGGATCAGGCGCGCCACGGTGATCAGGTTGGCCACAACGGCGTACCCCTTCGCATTCGACATCTCCC
>JAEVYR010000344.1 GCA_023392645.1 Chloroflexota bacterium
GGCGCTGGCGGGGCGGTTTCGTGTTATGAGCACGTAGTCGCCTTCGCAAAAGCCAGCACCGTACGACGGGGGAGCCGAGGTCAACACCTCGGTTTTTTGTTGCCCGGCACGGTGCCGGCGCGGCGAGAAATCCGAGGCGAGGCCAAACCTTGAACCGAGCGGTACCACCATCATCAGGGAAAGGACCAGGAACGCCATGATCATCGAGCTGCGACCGGATGCACCGACCGTTTCGATCGAAACCATCAAGCAGGAGGGGCGAGGACGAGGGTTGAACGTTCAATCCATGGTCAACGAGAAGGGCGGCACCGTGATCGGCATCGGTGGTGCGCTGCCGTTCGAGCGACTCGACCTGCCCGGCGTGGTACGCATCGAGGGCGCCCACAAGCCCTACATGCTCGCCAGCCGGGAAATGCGTAGCGATTCGGTGGTGATGCTCGGCAATGTCGCCATCGGTGGCGCCGAGCCCGTGATCATGGCCGGACCGTGCGTGGTTGAGGGTCGCGAGAGCCTGATCGAGAACGCGCGACTGGTGCAGCAGAGCGGCGCCCGCGTGCTCCGTGGCGGCGCCTTCAAGCCGCGCACCTCGCCGTACTCGTTCCAGGGTCTCGGCGAGGAAGGGCTGAAGTACCTCGCCGACGCGCGCGAGGCGACCGGCCTGCCGGTGGTGACAGAGGTGCTGGAGCCCGGCGATGTTGAGATGGTGGCGGAGTACGCTGACATGCTCCAGATCGGCAGCCGCAACATGGCGAACTTCCAGCTGCTGAAGCGGGTCGGCCGCAGCCAGCGACCGGTGCTGCTCAAGCGTGGCTTCTCCGCGACGATGGAGGAGTTCCTGATGAGCGCCGAGTACATCATGGCGCACGGCAACCCCAACGTGGTGCTGGTCGAGCGCGGCATTCGCGGGTTCGATAGCGCGTTCCGGTTCAATCTGGATCTCAACATCGTGCCGGCGCTGCGAGAGCTGACCCACCTGCCGATCATCGTCGACCCGAGCCACGGCACCGGCAAGCGCTCACTGGTGGCGCGCATGGCGATGGCGGGAATGGCGGCCGGCGCGGACGGGCTAATCGTCGAAGTGCATCCGGATCCGGACAGCGCGTTGTGCGATGCCAGCCATACGATCACGCCGGCGACGCTGGAGCAGATCCATCGCGGCGTCGAGGCGTTGCACATGGCGCTCGATCCCATCTTCGCTCCGGCTCCGGCGGCCGATCGGCTCGTCGCGGTGGCCGACTGAGAGCGGTCGGGCCACCACCCGCCATGCCCGTCCGGTGACCGCCAGCGCCGCTGCGACAGCTGGGGGGCGCCTACGTAATCGAGACGGAGGAACTCGGTAAAATTGCGGATGAAGGCTCGGGGCGAGCGCGACACAATGGAGGCAGGTCGGCGCGAGCCACGTCGCGCCAATCCTGCTGCAAGCGTGGACTACCCGAGAGCCTACATGCGGATGAAATACAGCGTTCCCCAGCGCTGGGGATTGACGGGGCCGCATCCAAACCCTCTCTCCGACCTCCGGCTTGTCAAATCATGCGGCGCGTCGGTGACGCTGCACCGCTACGCCGGCCGGTGGGTGGTGTTGCGCGTGACCGAGCATCCACCGGAAGCCAATCGCCTCGTTGCGGACCTGCCCCTGGCGGATTTTGTGGCCTTGAATGTCGTCGCCGGCCCGTCCAGCGCGCCCGATGCCGGCGGGACACTGATGTTCGACCCGACACATGGCTTCGCGCATCGCTTTCCGGCGATCGATTTTCCGGCCACCTTTGTGATCGACCCGGACGGCCGCCTGATCGCGGTTTTGGACGACCACGGCTGGCCCGAGTTCCTGGAGGAGCTCGTGCGCCAATCCGTCCTGGCTCCCGCGCGCGGCGCGATCGACCAGCAAGACATCCGGCACTGACGCTGAGCGACAGACCGGGCCCGTCTTCGTATACTTGGCGGTGATGAACGCCACTGCTTCGCCCGCCGCCTCCCACATCGAAACGCCGTTCGTGATCGGCACCGCCGGTCACGTCGATCACGGCAAGTCCACCTTGGTCAAGGCCCTGACCGGGATCGATCCCGACCGTCTCGCCGAGGAGCGCGAACGGGAGATGACCATCGATCTCGGTTTCGCCGCGCTCACACTGCCGGATGGTCGGACGGTAAGCATCGTCGATGTGCCGGGTCACGAGCGGCTGGTGCGCAACATGCTGGCAGGCGCGGGCGGCATCGATCTCGCCATGCTGGTGGTGGCGGCCGACGACGGACCGATGCCGCAGACGCGCGAGCATCTCGCCATCCTCGACCTGCTCGGGATCGAACGCGGGGTGGTGGTGGTGACGCGGACCGATCTCGTCGATCCGGAGTGGCGTGACCTCGTGATCGAGGAAACGCGCGCCATGGTCGAGGAGACATCGCTGGCCGCCGCGCCGATCGTGGCAGTTTCAGCGATCACCAGAGACGGCCTCGACGAGCTTCGCGAGACCCTGGCGACGGAACTAGGCCGGTCGACCGCCCGCGACGCGAGCGGCGCCGTGCGGCTGCCGGTCGACCGTTCATTCCACGTCGCCGGGTTCGGCACTGTCGTCACCGGGACGCTGCTCGGTGGCGAGGTCCGCGCCGGTGATGAGCTGATGATCTATCCCGAGCGGCGACCAGTGCGCGTGCGGGGCGTGCAGGCGCACGGGCAGCAGGTTTCCGCGGCGCGTGCGGGCACCAGGGTCGCGCTCAACCTGGGCGGCGTCGATCGGGCGGAGGTGCGGCGCGGGGACGTGGTGGCCACCGCGCGGTCATTGACGCCGTCTTTGCGGTTCGACGCGCGGATTCGCCTGCTGGACGAGGCCCCGGCCGAACTTAAACACAACGACGAACTGATCGTGTTTTTTGGCGCGACCGAGGTCCCCGCCAGGCTCACGCTGCTCGATCGCGACACGATCGCGCCGGGCGGGACGGTTTGGGTCCAGCTTCGCCTGTCGCATCCCGCTGTAGCGTTGCGCGGCGACCGGTTCGTGCTGCGGCCCCCAGCGCCGGCGGATACGGGCGGCGGCGGGGTGATCGTGGACCCGGGCGCGCCCCGGCATCGCAGGGTGCGTCCCGAGGTGATCGCGACGCTGGAGATGCTGGAGCGCGGCACGCCGGAGG